>JANMCS010000487.1:0-1115 GCA_031361405.1 Betaproteobacteria bacterium | reverse complement strand
GGCGCGGCAAGCGGCTGCGCCACCGCCTGGATCGCGGACTGCACCTGCTTCGAATTGATGTCGTCGCGCGCGAAGGCCGCGAAGAATTCCTCGGTATCGTCGAAGCCAGCCTTGGCGGCCACGGTCTCGAGTTTCAGCGCGGTCTGCCCGAGGCGCGCCAGTTCGCGGTCGACCATCACGCGTCCCTGCGCCACGGTCTCGTCGTGCTGCTGTGCCTTGAACCATTGCCGCACCTTGGCGCGCGCGCGATTGCTGGTGACGTAGCCCAAGTCGGCGTTGAGCCAGTCGCGCGACGGGCCGCCCTGCTTCACCGTGATGATCTCGACGCGCTGCCCATTGTCCAGCACGTGATGCAGCGACACCATCTGCCCGTCGACCTTGGCGCCGCGGCAGCGATGCCCGAGATTGGTATGCACGGCATAGGCGAAGTCGACCGGCGTGGCGCCACGCGGCAGGTCCACGACCTTGCCCTGCGGGGTCAGCACATAGATCGAATCGGTGAAGAGGCTTTCCTTGAAGGCCGCGAGCCACTCGCCGGAATCGGCCACCGAATCTTTCCAATCGAGCACCTGCCGCAACCACGCGATCCGCTCGTCGAACGAAGGGTCGTTGCGCGCCGCCCTGGCGCCGCCCTCCTTGTAGCGCCAGTGCGCCGCCACGCCATATTCGGAGTGCTGGTGCATGTCGCGCGTGCGGATCTGCACCTCGAGCGGCTTGCCCTCGGGACCGATCACGGCGGTGTGCAGTGAGCGATAGTTGTTGGCCTTGGGCCGCGCGATGTAGTCGTCGAACTCGCCGGCCAGCGGCGTCCAGCGATGGTGCACGATGCCAAGCGTGGTATAGCAATCCTTCACCGAGTCAACCAGCACCCGCACGGCACGGATGTCGTAGAGCGCCTCGATGCCCACCTGCTTCTTTTGCATCTTGTTCCAGATGCTGTGGATGTGTTTCGGGCGGCCCGACACGTCCGCCGCGATGCCCGCGGCTTTCAACTCATCCTTCAGCGCCGTCAGCACGTCCTCGATGTACTGCTGGCGGTCGAGGCGGCGCTCGTCCAGCATGCGGGCGATTGCCTTGTACGTGTCCGGCTCGAGCGCGCGCAGCGACAGGTCCTC
>JANMCS010000443.1:0-15027 GCA_031361405.1 Betaproteobacteria bacterium | reverse complement strand
CAAGGAGGAGGACATCCCGCTCACCCACGTTCACGTCGGCGACACGCTGCGCGTGCGTCCCGGCGAGAAAGTGCCGGTCGATGGCGTGGTGGCCGAGGGCGGCAGCGCGGTCGACGAATCGATGCTCACCGGCGAACCGATGCCGGTGACGAAGCGCCCCGGCGACAAACTGATCGGCGCCACGCTCAATACCAATGGCGCACTGGTGATGCGGGCCGAGAAAGTCGGTGCCCAGACGGTGCTGGCCAGCATCGTGCAGATGGTCGTGCAGGCACAGCGGTCGAAGGCGCCGATGCAGCGCATGGCCGATCAGGTGGCGGGATATTTCGTGGTGACGGTGGTCGGCATCGCGTTGCTCACGTTTTTCGTGTGGGGCGTATTCGGACCCCAGCCGAGTTGGGTCTACGGCTTGATCAACGCGGTGGCCGTGCTGATCATCGCCTGCCCCTGTGCGCTGGGGTTGGCCACACCGATGTCCATCATGGTCGCGACCGGCAAGGCGGCCACGCGTGGAGTGCTGTTCCGCGATGCGGCGGCCATCGAGAACTTCCGCAAGGTCGATACATTGATCGTGGACAAGACCGGTACGCTGACCGAAGGCAAGCCGCGCTTTGATCGCGTGGTGGCGTCGCCGGGCTACACCGAGGACGAGGTGCTGCGCCTGGCGGCGAGTCTCGATCAGGGCAGCGAACATCCGCTGGCCGCCGCCATCGTCAGTGCCGCCCGCGAGCGCGGTCTTGTCCTTGACAAGGCCGAAGGATTCGAATCGAGCACCGGGATCGGTGTGCGTGGCGCTGTCGGCAATCGTCAGCTGGCCCTGGGCAACATGACGCTGATGGCGCAGCTGAAGGTGCCCGTCGATGCACTGGCCGCGCCGGCCGAAGCGCTGCGTGCACAAGGTGCTAGCGTGATGCTGCTGGCGGTGAACGGCGCGCCGGCCGGATTGCTGGCCGTGTCCGACCCAATCAAGGCCAGCACGGTGGAAGCGCTGGCCGCGCTGAAGGCCGCGGGTATCCGCGTGGTGATGGCCACGGGCGATGGGCTCACGACGGCGCGAGCGGTTGCCGCCACGCTGGGCATCGATGAAGTACACGGCGAGGTCAAGCCCGCCGACAAGCTGGCCCTGGTGGAGAAGCTGCAGCGCGAAGGCCGGATCGTGGCGATGGCCGGTGACGGCATCAACGATGCGCCCGCACTGGCCCGGGCCGATGTGGGCGTGGCCATGGGCACCGGCACCGATGTGGCGATGAACAGCGCGCAGGTCACCCTCGTCAAGGGCGACCTGCGCGGTATTGCCGTGGCGCGGACAATCTCCGAGGAAACCATCGCCAACATGAAGCAGAACCTGGGCTTCGCGTTTGTCTACAACGCGCTGGGCATTCCATTGGCAGCCGGCGTGCTCTTCCCGGACACCGTATGGTTGCTGTCCCCGATGATCGCCGCATTGGCGATGAGCCTCAGCTCGGTGTCGGTGATCGGCAATGCGTTGCGGCTGCGGCGCGCCGCCGTCAACGCTTCAGCGTGACGGGCGGCCGTTTCACTTCACGGGCGCCATTTCGACAATGGTGAAGGCGCCGCCCGGCTTCGCGGCCTTGAACTTGACCTTGTCGCCGGCCTTGACCATGTCGAGCATGGCGGGATCCTTCACCTGAAACACCATGGTCATGGCGGGCATGTCGAGGTTGGACATGGCGTCGTGCTTCAGCGTAATTTTCCTGGTGTCCTTGTCGACCTTGCGCACTTCACCTGCGATCATGTCACCCGCCGGTGCCGTGGCCATCGGCATGGCTTGTTTGGTGGCAGGAGCGGGGGATGTTTGTGCCGATACCGCCACGGGTGAAACCAGGGCGGTGATGGATGCAATGACGACCAATGTCTTGAGCAAGCGATTCATGAATACTTCCTTTCAAAGGTGGTGCATCAGGACTGCGGGATGCATGCGCCGAAGCGGCGCCTGCAGCGGCTGCAGCTATTTGTTGGCGGCGACGACAACCGTGCCCTTCATTCCGGCCTCGAAGTGCCCGGCCACGAGACATCCGTAGAGAAATGTTCCGGGTTTGGTGAATTTCCAGGTTATCTTTTCCGTCGATCCCGGCTTCACATGCGCCATATAGGGTTCGTCGTGTTCCATACCGGGGTTCCTGCGCATCAGTTCCGCGTGCTTCTTCAGCTCATCCTCGGTGCCGAGTACAAGTTCGTGCAGCAACTTGCCCTTGTTGGTGATGGCGAACGTCACGGTTTCGCCCTCGGCGACACGCAATGCCGACTGTGAATAATGCATCGTGTCGTCCATCGACATCGTGATCGTGCGCGTGGCCTTTCTGGGGTCGCCCTCCACACCGAAAGCATGTTCGTCGGTCGAGATCGATGCCTTGGCCTCCTTGTGTGGCGCATCGCCGTGGGCCGCGGCCGTGCCTGGCAACACGGCAACGGCGGCGGACAGGGCCACATAGCGGGCGATTGCGAAAATTGGTTTCATGGTGAGGATTCTCCGTGGTGGCGTCGCCGCAGTATCAGCGTGCGTTGCATCATCAATGTCCGGCATGACCGGACGGCTTGCGTACCTGGACTTCCATCGTCGCCGCCCCTGGCGCGCCGGCGGGCTGGGCGGGGGCGGCAGGCGCGTTCGCCATGTCCCCCGTCCATTCGAACGCCTGCGTGCCTTGGGGCTGCTCGTACCAACCCGGGTCCTTGTAGTCGCCGGCGGGCTGGTCACGGCGAACTTTCAACGTGGTGAACATGCCCCCCATTTCCAGCGGACCATAGGGCCCGGCCCCGGTCATCATCGGGATGGTGTTGTCGGGGATGACCATTTCCATCGAACCCATGTCGGCCATCCCGGCGTCGCCCATCGCCATGTAGTCGGGAACGAGCTGGATGATCTTCCTGGCCGTTTCGCGCTGATCGACCCCGATCATCGTCGGCACGTTGTGGCCCATCGCGTTCATCGTGTGGTGGCTCTTGTGGCAGTGAAAGGCCCAGTCGCCTTCCTCGTCAGCCACAAATTCGATCTGACGCATTTGTCCGACGGCGACATCGGTGGTGACCTCAGGCCAGCGGCTTGACCGAGGGGTCGGACCGCCATCGGTTCCCGTGACCGTGAACTCGTGTCCATGCAGGTGAATGGGATGATTGGTCATCGTGAGGTTGCCGATGCGGATGCGCACCTTGTCGTTCTTGCGCACCACCAGCGGATCGATGCCGGGAAAGATGCGGCTGTTCCACGACCACAGGTTGAAATCCAGCATCGTCATGATCTTGGGGGTGTAGGCGCCAGGATCGATGTCGTACGCGTTGAGCAGGAAGCAGAAATCGCGGTCGACCGCGTCGATGGCAGGATTCTTCACCCGCGGATGCGTCACCCAGAACCCCATCATGCCCATGGCCATCTGCGTCATTTCGTCGGCGTGGGGGTGATACATGAACGTGCCGGGCCGGCGCGCGACGAATTCGTAGACGAAGGTCTTGCCCACGGGAATCTGTGGCTGATTGAGTCCGCCGACGCCATCCATGCCGTTGGGCAGGCGCTGGCCGTGCCAGTGGACCGTCGTATGCTCGGGCAGCTTGTTGGTGACGAAAACGCGCACGCGATCGCCTTCGATGACCTCGATCGTCGGGCCCGGACTCTGTCCGTTGTACCCCCACAGATGCGCCTTCATGCCGGGGGCCATTTCACGCACCACGGGCTCGGCGATCAAATGGAATTCCTTCACGCCATTGTTCATGCGCCACGGCAGCGTCCAGCCGTTGAGCGTGACCACCGGGTTGTAGGGGCGGCCGTTGGGCGGCGCCAGCGGTGCCTGCGTGCTGGCACTGGTCATCATGGCGGCTTCAGGGACGGCCGCCACGGCCACCCGTGACACCGCGGCGGCGCTGAGCAGCGTGGCCCCCGCAAGGAAATTGCGTCGATTCATTCGGGTATCCATGGTGATCAGTGGCCTCCGGACGCGGCAGCGCCCTTCATCATCGCGGCAGGCGTGGCCATCCCGCCTTCGGGCGCGGTACCACTCAACGCGAGCTGCAGGTTGGTCTCGGCGATCCAGAACTCGCGCAATGCATCGATGGACGCATTGACGCTGGCGATCTGTTCGCGGGCATCGGCCAGCAGTTCGAACACGCCGATCTGCATGCCGTTGTAGCGAAGGACATTTTCTTCGGCAATGCGCTTGCGCAACGGTACGACTTCCTCGCGATAGTGCCGCGCGATGTCCCAGGTGGTGCGATACGTCTGATAGCTCGCCCGCACTTCCGATTGCGCGGCGAGCGCTGCAGCCTGCAGCCGAAACGCGCTTTGCATGTAGGCGGACTGGGCCCTTGCGAGCTTGGCATCGCCCCAATCGAACAACGGGATCTCGATGTCGATGTCGTAGCCGTTCTGGCGTTTCTCGCCGGTGTTGCTTTCGTTGGTGTAGCCAATCTCGAGAACGTTGATGAAGCGCGTGGCCCTGGTCAATCCGAGGTTCGCGGCCATGGCTTCGTTGCTGCGTCGGGCCATCATGACGTCGAGGCGGCGGTCCATGGCCGTTTGTTCCGCATCATTGCGTGCGACCGCGGCGGCTGGCAGTTCAGGCAATCGTTCAGGCAATCGATAGTCGAGATCCGCACCTGTCACGCCCAGCAGACGGGTGAGGCGTTCCCGCTCGATGATGACGGCGAGCCGGGCGCGCGCCAGCTGCGCGGTGGCATCGGCGTAGAACACCTGCTCCCGCATCTGCGAGAGCTTGCTGAAATTGCCGACCTTGACCATCTGTGCGGCCAGTTCGGCCGCTGCCTCGGCGGCGAGCTTCACCTGTTCAAAATACTTGACCGATTCCTGCGCGGCAACGGCCGCAAACCACGCCCGGCGCGTCGCGCCCGCTACGCCTACGATTTCAGCCGCCACCTGCAACTGCACGGCTTCGTTCTGGCGCCCGGCGACCTGCTGCGCCAAGGGCATGGTGAGCAGGGACATCACGCTGACCATCAATGTGCGGTCGATGGTGGTGATGTCGCTGTTGCGTTTGTTGCTGAACGTGAAGCGGGGATTGGGAATGCGTCCGGCCTGAACCAGGTCGGCCTCGCTGATGCCAAGTTCGGCAAGGTTGGCCTTCACCCCCGCGTTGTTAAGCAACGCGATCTGCACGGCGCTGTCGACAGTCAATGGCTGGGCCAGCATGGCGCGCGTGGCGGCAACACCGCTGGCCGCATCGGCGGCGCTCCGCGGCAACGACGCGGCCATGCCGAGTCGATCGCGCGTCAGCGCCTCGACCTTGTCGATGCCGGCATCGGGCGCAAGCGTGGCGCAGCCACCCAGTGCCAACAGCGCGATGGTGATGCCCGCGGCGCGCAGGGAGAAGGGCGCGCAGCGGCTCATGGCTGGACCAGTATTGCGCGTGGTCCGCGTGACCCAGCGGTGACGCCACCCGCGGCGCGGCCGTGGGCTTCATCATTGCGCCACTGGACATGGTCGGCGCAGGCGACCGGGCGAGCGCGGGTAGTCGTCGATGCGACGATGAGGGTCGCCGCGAGGCGAGGGAAAGGCATGGTGGTGACTCCGAACATTGACCCAACAGGCGCGCGAGACGCCGGATCGTTTCCATGGCGTACGCCCGCGGCGCGCGCCGTGGAAGCGCGTCAGAATGCAGCCAACCGCAGTCGGCTACTACTTCTAGACGTGGGTGGTTCGGGGTGGGCGAAACAGACCGTCACCGGCGCGTGCAACCAGCGCCGGGGTAACGGTGGCCGCCACCAGCAGGCGGGCGGGCGGGGGCATGGCGGTGAAACTGGCAGCGGGCAGGGGAGCAGAAGCCGAACAGCACTCGCTGCAGGTCTTGCATTGACCGGATGGCACCGGCGCCTTGTCGGCGCCAGCTGTCGACACCCCGTGGTCGCCGCCATCCGCCACGGCGACCATGGCCGTACTGTGATGGTGTGCGTGCGACGCGGCCGCATCGTGCTGGTGCGGGGTTGCGGCCGGCGGCGCGGCGACGGCCGGCTGCCAGTGATGTGTTCCCGACACGCATAGCAAGCCCGTGCCACCCCACGCGGCCTGAAACGGCACGGTGAGCAGCAAGACAAGCAGGACGAGGCGACGCCAACCCATTGCAACAGCCTAGCAGAAGAAATCCACCCCAGTCCAGACCGGGCCGTTCGTCGAAAGTTCCACGATCCGTTCGCCAACGGGTGCGATGGGCTTCCTGATCTTCATCGCCGGCGCTGCAATGGAGCAGCCGGCGCAGAAACCGCCCGCCGCACCACCGCACCGGACGCAATCGCGTCGAAGGCGCGGGCTCAGTAGCTGAGCCTGGCCAAGGAGCGCAGGTGCTCCGGCGTGGTGGTGGGAAAGCCAAAGAATTCGAGATACGCCGGGATCATCTCGAACAGCATGTCCGACCCCACCTGGAAGCGACACCCGCGCGCCTGCACCGCGGTCAGGAAGGCCGTCATTTCCTGTTTCATCACCACTTCGCCGACGAAAGTGTCAGGCTTGATGCGCGACACATCCACCGGCATCGGGTCGCCCTTGTTCATGCCCAACGGCGTAGCGTTGACCACCAGACCGTACCCCGCGGGGTCGTTGGAGCCCAGGACAATGTCGAGCGCCGGATAATGCTGGCGCAGGCGCGCGCCCAGCGCTTCGGCGAACGCCGCATGGGCGTCGAAGAGGCCGATGGTGCTCACGCCCGCGGCCGCCAGCGACGCGGCGATCGCGCAGCCCACGCCACCGCAACCGACCACCAACGCGCGACTGCCTTCGAGCGTGACGCCTTTGCGCTGCACGCCGCGCACAAATCCCGAGCCATCGAACATGTCGCCCAGCAGCGTACCGTCCGGGCGGCGCAGGATGGCGTTGCATGCCCCGGCGATGCGGCCCGTCGGTGTGACTTCGTCCATCAGTGCCAGGGTCGTGATCTTGTGCGGCATCGTGATCAGCGAACCGCGGATGTTGGTGAGCTTCATCAACTCGCGCAGGAACGCCGGAAAGTCCTCGGGCTTGACCCCCATCGGCACGACGACTGCATCGATGCCGGCCTGCTCGAAGTAGGGGTTGTAGATCATCGGCGCCTTGAACGACTCGGTGGGGTAGCCGATATGCGAAATCAGGGTGGTGGTGCCGCGGATCAAGGCAATTCTCCGGTGGAGAGGCGATGGTGGCCCAACGCGTTCGCGGCACCATCTTGCCCAATTCCGGGTGATGCCGCAAAGGAAGGTCCCGGTGGCGCCGTAGCGCCCATGACCCGGTCCAGTTCGGTCACCGCCAGGAACACGTGATAGAGAATGCGTGCGGGGGCCACTGGCTGGCAGGTGCGGCCGTCGCGCGTCAGCTGGTTCACCCAGCGCACGCCGGCGGCATCGAAGTAATGCTTGTGCATCTGCGCATAGGTGGACCAGCCCAGCGCACACGCGGAGGCGTCGCCCACGGACTCGACGCGCGCCGTGCACGCCTTGATCAATTCCGTCTGCGGCCACAGCAGCTTGGTATCGGCGATCAAGGTGCCGCTCGCGTCCACGCCATCAAAGGCCAGGTCGCGCGGTGCCATGTCGCGGTCCACGCCGTGCGCCAGGCCGAATTGCCACAACGCGTCGGCGAGCGACGTGAGTTCGGGGCCACTGCCGTGCCGCTGATATTGGAGCAGCAGCCACGTCCATTCGAAGTGATGTCCTGGCTCCCGCAATAGTCCATCGGCGCCCGGCGCAGGCGTCCAGTCATCCGCGAAATACTCGATCAGCGTGCCATTCGCGGCATCGCGAAACTTGCGCTGGAACAGGTCGACGATGGCCGCGCTGCGCTCGAGCCATGGTCCGTCAGGGTCGGTCGCGTGCCACGCGAGGCATGCCTCGAGCAAATGCATGTGCGGATTCTGCCGGCGAAAGCGCGGGCGGGGCTGCGGCCCGATCCCGACTTCCTCGACGAAGCCGCCGTGCACCGGGTCGGCGAGGTGGGCCAACATGAACGCCCAGGTTTGCCCTGCGAGCGACCGGCAGGATGCGTCGCCGGTAGCCCGGCCATACCACGCCAGTGCGAACAGCACGAATGCATGGTCGTACGCATCGTGCACCGGATCGACGATGCCGCCGGCGACGTCCACCGCACGGAACCAGCCACCGGTCGCAGCATCGCGGCAGCGGCGCTTGAGAAAGTCGAATCCATGCGCCGCTGCGCGTAACGACAATGCATCGCCGGTGCGGATGGCCGCGTGACTGAAAACGTAGGTGAGCCGCGCCTGATTGAGCGTCGTGCGCCGCGCGTCGACATTGACAGTGCCGTCGCCCGCCAGCGCCTCGAAGTAGCCGCCATGAGGATCGACGATGTGCTTGCGCCACCACGGCACGAGTACGTCGTCGAGCCATGTGCCGGAGGTAATCAGGAGCGAACGGGATTCGATATCGGGTTGCATGGTCCACCGCAAAATATGTCTATGGGAAGTAAGGCCGGACGCAGGGTTTTCCCGGATCAGCAATCGCCGTCATGCCGTCGCGCCAGGAAGAAGCGAATCATCTCGGCGGAAGCATCGGGACCGAGCGGGTCGGTAAAGGAGCCACTGGCGCTGCCGCCCGACCATGCATGCGCAGCGCCATGCACCAGCCAGTGCTCGACAGCGACCTGGCCGGCGTGGTCCACGAAGTCGGTGCGGCGGTACTGGCGGCCACCGCGAGCCGCTCCCGTACGGACGATGGCACGCAACGATGGTTGGGTCTGGCCCACAGCGGTGACTTGGGCCACGATTGCGTCGCCGTTTCGTGCATGGACCGTTCGATCAAGGTCGCCGTGGAAAACAATGGTGGGCGTCCGTGTTGCCCCGGCGCCGGGTTTGACGGTCGATGCTCCCGGCGCTTGCAATGGATTGGACATTGCCGCTCCACCTTGCATCGCTGCCAATGCCGACGGCATGTCGTGGGCGGCTCCGCAAGGCAAGCCGGAATGCACACCCACCGCGACATAGAGCTCCGGGTAGGCGGCGCCAAGAATGACGGCCATGGCACCGCCGGCCGACATGCCCGCCACGAAGATGCTTCCCATGTCCACCCGATAGGCCGCTGCAACCTCCCGTGTGATGCCGGCAATGATCGACGGCTCTCCGGAATCGCGCGCTTGATCCGCGGACCGGAACCAATTCCAGCATTTCGATCCGTTGGCAGTGGCAGGTTGGACGGGATACACCACCAGGAAGCCGTGTTGATCCGCCAACGCATTCATGCGGGTACCCGCCGCGAAGTCGTCCGGGGATTGTGTGCAACCATGCAGCATCACGAGCATGGGAACGGGTGCTCCGAACGCTGCCGCATAGCTCGCGGGCACGTAGAGCTTGTAGGTACGCGTTCCGGCCTGGTTGGTGAATGAGCGAGTCAGGAACGCACCGGTGACGGACGCATCAGCGAACGAAGCGGGTGCGGTGCTCGGAGGGTCAACGTCGACGGTTCGCGTATCGATCTGGCGCGCTGTTCCCTCAATGGTCACACCACGCCCCCCTGGCGCAGCCGAGCGCTGGGTCAACCCCGCGTCCGCCAACGCCTGGTTGATCGTGTCGGTGACACCTTGCATCGGCCCGGACTGCGCGTTCAATCCGGCGGCCGCGAGCGCACGCTGAATGGTTTCGTTGATTCCGCTGACATCGAATCGTCGCGACGCGGGCATTGGTTGGGGCATTCTGGAATTGGGGAACAACGGCATGGGCAAACCTTTTTGAATTTTCAACGTCTACTTTCCTGGTGAGGGGACGACTCAGAGAATGCGATCGGCGAGGGCGTTGCGCACCGCCACGCTGGCGTGAAACGCGCCGAGAACTTCGACCGATTGAATGGTGGCGCGCGCCAGCTCCGGCGGAACGTCGTCGGCGATGCGGGCGAGGCCGACCACCTGGATTTGCAGCATCGTCCCGGCGGCCAACGCGCGCTCGAGGTCGGCTCGGCTGAACTTCTGCAGTCCAAGGACGAGGGTGCGCCGGGCAACGGAACGCTTGACCTCGTCCCCGTGGACCGCCAGCTGATTGCGGATGGCCGTGCGGATCAAGTCGGTGCGGTTCGAATAGAAACCCTCCTGCACCAGGAGATCAACTTGCCCCAAGTCCACCACCCCCAGGTTGATCGTCAGCTTCTCGGTTTCGCCGATCCGCGACCGTGCATCCTGGTTGATGACATTCATGGTGATACCCTCTATATAACATCTACCAACCATCCATGTGGATGGTATTAGAGCACGGCGCCGTATTCGATGCAAGGCCTCATTTCGGTGTCCGCGTCCATCCGGTACGCACGGGAAGGGCAGCTACCACGGTGTGCAGCGATGGGCCAGCGCGCGACGCTGCACGCGTCGCGCAGGTCAGGCAGCGATACCTGGCGCTCCCGTCGATCGCGCTTGCGTAGTCCAACATCCGACGCCGCAACCGGCGTCCGGCTGAAGGCTTGGCACGGGGCGAAATGATTTACTCGACTTGATCATCCAGTCGCCACCGCATTGGCCACGGCCATGCGCGCCGCTCTCGCCTGCCCGCAATCTTCAAGAAGGATCAAAGATCATGACCAAATCCAAATCCAAATCCGCATCCGGGACCGCCGGGGCGTCCCGTACGCGCAAAACCGATGCGGCAACACGGGCAGGTTCCAGTCCAGCCGCGGGCGGCGAGCTGCACCAGATCGCCGGCGGCAAGCACGCGCCGTTGACCACCAACCAGGGCGTCGCGCTTTCCGACAATCAGAACTCGCTCAAGGCCAGCGCGCGTGGTCCTACGCTGCTCGAGGACTTCATTCTTCGCGAGAAGATCACCCACTTCGATCACGAACGCATCCCCGAACGCATCGTTCATGCCCGTGGCACCGGCGTCCACGGTTACTTCGAGTTGACGGAGTCGCTGGAGGCGTACACGACCGCCCGAATCCTGACCGAGGTCGGTGAGAAAACTCCTGTGTTCACGCGCATATCAACCGTGGCCGGCGGCGCAGGCTCGGTGGATACGCCGCGTGACGTACGCGGATTCGCAGTCAAGTTTTACACCAAGGAAGGCAACTGGGACCTCGTCGGCAACAACGTACCTGTCTTTTTCATCCAGGACGCGATCAAGTTTCCCGATCTCATTCATGCGGTGAAGATGGAACCCGACCGCGGCTTCCCGCAATCGGCGACTGCCCACGACACGTTCTGGGACTTCATTTCGCTGACCCCCGAGTCCATCCACATGGTCATGTGGATCATGTCGGATCGCACGATACCGCGGTCGCTGCGCATGATCGAAGGCTTCGGCGTGCATAGCTTCCGGTTGATCAATGAACGTGGCGACTCGACGTTCGTAAAATTCCATTGGCGTCCCAGATTGGGCATGCAGTCCACCGTCTGGGATGAGGCGTGCAAGATCGCCGGTGCTGACCAGGACTTCCATCGCCGCGACATGTTCGATGCCATCGCAGCCGGCAAATTTCCCGAGTGGGAATTCGCGGTCCAGCTGTTCACGCAGGAGGAAGCGGACAATTTCCCGTTCGATCACCTGGATTCCACCAAGCTCATTCCCGAGGAGCTGGTGCCCTTGCGCGTGATCGGGCGGATGGTGCTTGATCGCTGGCCGAACAATTTTTTCGCGGAGACCGAACAGGTGGCGTTCTGCCCGTCGCATGTGGTCCCGGGCATCGATTTCTCCAACGATCCCCTGCTGCAGGGCCGGTTGTTCTCCTACCTCGACACGCAGCTATCGCGGTTGGGATCGGCCAATTTCCACCAGATTCCGGTCAATGCGCCCAAGTGTCCGTTTGCCAATCACCAGCGTGACGGACACATGCAGATGGCCCAGCCGACGGGTCGGGTCGCGTACGAACCCAGCACGCTGTCGACCACTTCGCCGCGAGAAGCGCCGGCGGCCGGCTTCCGTAGCTTTGCAGCTGCCGAAACGGGTGAGAAGGGCCGCATCCGTTCCGCGAGCTTTGCGGACCACTACAGCCAGGCGCGGCAGTTCTACCTCAGCCAAACTGCCATTGAGCAAGCGCACATTGCGTCGGCGTTGGTCTTCGAACTCTCCAAGGTCGAGCATCTGCATATTCGCGAGGCCATGGTCGCGCATCTGCTGCACGTCGAGACGGATCTGGCGAAGCGCGTTGCGTCAGGGTTGGGCTTGGCCAAAATGCCAGCCGCACCCAAAGCCGCGGCGCCCGTACTCACGATGGATCGTTCCCCCGCCCTGCAGATTCTCGGGAAGATGAAAGACACCCTTGCCGGTCGCGCCGTGGGTATCCTCATCGCGGACGGTTCGGATGCTGTAGCCATCAAGAGGATCAGCAAGGCGGCTACCGACGCCGGGGCCACCGTGAAGATTATCGCGCCGAAGGTGGGCGGTACTGCGCTGGGTGACGGTTCCGTGCTGCCGGCCGACGGTCAATTGGCGGGCACGCCGTCCGTATTGTTCGACGCGGTCGCGGTCATCCTGTCCGATGCAGGCGCCAAAGCGCTCGCCACCGAAGGGGCCGCTGTTGATTTTGTGCGCGACGCCTTCGGGCACCTCAAGGCCATCGCGGTGGACAAGGGGGGGAAGGCACTGTTGAAGGCGGCAGGAGTGGCGACCGATCCTGGCATCGTGGAAGCCAAGAATACCGACGCCTTTATTGGTGCCGCCAAGACCCGCCAATGGGCGCGTGAAAAGTCGGTTCGCACATTGGCATGACCGGGGACCTCAAGTTCAACGGCCTGCAAGGTAATCATGTCCACGACCATTCTGATGTTGCGCCACGGCGAAGAACCTCAAATCAAGCCCAATCTTGATCTCTCCAAGGCAGGCAACAAGCGCGCTGCATGCCTTGCCGAATTCATTCCGACCACTTTCGGCAAACCAGGTTTCATCTTCGCCGCCGCGCCATCGCCATCGAGCGTACGTTGTTACCTGACGATGCGGCCGTTGGCGTCGGTGCTGAAAACCACCATCGATGCCTCGTTCAAAGGCGAAGACTTCGCGCCGTTGGCGTTCAGGCTGCTGGGTGATCCAGCGTTGCGGGATGAATTGGTTGTGGTGTGCTGGACGCACAAGGAATTGCCGTCACTGGCCGCGTATCTCAACGTGAGTCGGGGTGACTTTCCCACGCAATGGCCGGACGAGCTCTACGACCGGATTTACCAGGTCACGTCCAGGAACGGCGCAAGACCCAAAGTGAAGGCCATCGCACAGCCGTTCTAGCGCCGAATGGGTTCGAAGACCTGCTCGCGATGGAACGTTGCTCCAGATCAGACTTGGCTTGCGTGAATTGCGCAACGCAACGTGGCGATGCCGGCGATACAGTTTCGCGGCATCGCCACGCGGTACTTCAAAGCTGCAACCCTAAACTCAGACCGCCGGGCTGCGACGCACCATGTGATAGATCAGCAGGAGCACGATCGCCCCGACAATCGAACCGATGAATCCTGCTGGTTCACCCGCGCGATAAAGGCCCAGCGCCTGGCCGCCATAGGTCGCCAACAGCGAACCCACAATGCCGATTGCGGCGGTGATGACAAAGCCGCCCGGGTCGCGGCCAGGGGTGAGCATCTTGGCCACCAGCCCAATGACGAAGCCGATCACGATCATCCAGATTATCTCCATTATTTTTCTCCCATGTTGAACGCATGAATGTTGAAAGACCGGTGGCGTGAGCGCCTTCGGCGTTCCCGATGAATCGGGCAAACGAATGCTAGCTGAAGCAGCCATCGACGAAATTCGGGACCCGCTGATTGCGGTGTAGGAATTTGGGAGACAAAAGTGGGTCGGCGGCATTGGTTACCGCATGGGAGCCGCTTGCACCTGCAATGTCGGGCCATCGCGTTCGGGCCATCGCTTGCCAGCAATCGCTAGCGCGAACACATGGCTGATTGTCCTACAGGTATTTGAGCGATTTCGACTCGAAACTGCGCTCTTTTCCGTGGGAGTCTTGAGCACTCATGTCGCCGTTCGGTGCGACTGAATTCAAATGGACGACTCCAGGAGGCAACAAAAGTGATTCATAAGCTCAAGGACGTAATGAGTCGAGACGTCAAGGTGATCAGCCCGGACATGACGATTGAAGAAGCTGCGCGGGCGATGGGCGATGGCGATTTTGGAATGATGCCGGTTGGTGAAAACGATCGAATGATCGGTACGATCTCCGACCGCGACATCGCAATTCGCGCCGTGGCACAGGGCAAGGGTCCCTCGACCCAAGTGCGCGAGGTCATGTCGGAGGGAATTTTCTGGGTCTACGACGACGAATCCGTGGATCAAGCGGC
Organism: Betaproteobacteria bacterium; assembly: GCA_031361405.1. Taxonomy (GTDB): domain Bacteria; phylum Pseudomonadota; class Gammaproteobacteria; order Burkholderiales; family Casimicrobiaceae; genus VBCG01. The sequence continues at coordinate 836 of JANMCS010000443.1, read as the reverse complement.
CAAGATCATGAGCGATAAGCAAGTGCGGCGTCTCCCCGTCGTCAATCGGGACAAGCGTCTGGTCGGCATCGTCGCGCTGGGCGATTTCGCGATCGACCATTCGGAAATCAAGCCGGCGGCCGACGCGCTTGCAAAGATCTCGGAACCGCCCGCTTCGTGACGTGCCAATCGCGGTAACGGCGCACCCCGGCGACTTGCGCGAATCGGCGTTGGTCCTTAATCAAAATTCCCGTCGGTCCTACATTAATCGATTGGGCAGCGGGCCACCATTAATGCCGCTACGCAGCAGTTGCATTCGAGAAGATGGAGAGTTGCCGCTGCGCTGCAAAACATTGATTAACTTTCATCCATCCAACAAGGAAAAGACATGGCCACCAACGTAACCCCAGGGTCTCAACCCCGTAAGCCCGGTGATCCGACGATCGGCGATCTCAACCTCGATCCCATCACGGGCGAGGCCGGCTCGCATCCGGTCGGTACCGGTGTCGGCGCAGCTGGCGGCGCCTTGGCCGGTGCCGCCATTGGCGCCATGGGCGGTCCGATCGGCATGGCCGCCGGTGCGGTCATCGGTGCGGTCACAGGCGGACTTGCCGGACACGCGGCTGGCGAAGCGGCCAACCCCACGGCCGGCGGAGAACCCGAGCAGCATGAAATCGGCACCGGCGTTGGTGCCGCCGGAGGTGCGCTTACCGGCGCCACCATCGGTGCGGTTGGTGGCCCCATTGGTATGGCGGCCGGCGCCGCGATTGGTGCCGCCGCCGGTGGCCTGGCGGGCAAGGGCGCGGCGGAAGTCGTGACGCCGGACCCGACGGACAACCTGCGTGAACATAACCTGG
>JANMCS010000438.1:0-1567 GCA_031361405.1 Betaproteobacteria bacterium | reverse complement strand
ACCTACAAGCCGTCAGGGATGACGTGGCCGCAACTGGGCGTGCATACGTCGATGACGGAGCGCCGTGCCGATGAGGCGGCACGCGATGTCACCAACTGGCTCAAGTGCCACTACATGCAGGACAAGATCGGCGAGTCGTTTGCGGGCACGATCAGCGGCGTCACCAGCTTCGGCCTCTTCGTCACGCTCGACGGCCTCAACATCGACGGTCTCGTGCACATCACCGAACTCGGCCGCGATTATTTCCACTTCGACGCCGGGCGGCACGCGTTGATCGGCGAGCACAACGGCAAGACGTTCCAGCTGGCCGACCGCGTGCGCGTCAAGGTGGCGCGCGTCGACATGGAGCAGACCAAGATCGACTTCTCGCTGGATGAAGAGGCACCGGACCAGAAGCCTGCCAAGGCGGTATCGGGGCGGCCGGTATTTGCCGAGCCGCTGTCGCGCGAAAACCTGCCGGCCGTGAAAAAGGGCAAGCCCCGGCGTTAGCGTGCCGCAAGGCCTGCCCTGCCCGCGCGTTGCCGCGGCGGAGTGCTACTTCGGCTGCGGAATGATGCGCAGGTAAGGCTTCGGTGCCTTCCAGCCGTCCGGATACTTGAGTTTGGCGTCGTCGTTGGACACGGAACCCGCGATGATCACGTCCTCGCCTGCCTTCCACTGCGCAGGCGTTGCCACCTTGTGCTTCGCGGTGAGCTGCAGCGAATCGAGTACGCGCAGGACTTCGTCGAAGTTGCGGCCCGTGGTCATCGGATAGGTCAGGATCAGCTTGATCTTCTTGTCGGGGCCGACGACGAACACGGCGCGGATCGTTGCATTGTCGGCGGCCGTGCGCGGCGCGGCGCCACTGGCATTCGGATGGATCATGTCGTAGAGCTTGGCCACCACGAGATCGGGGTCGCCGATCAGCGGGTAATTGACCGCGTGGCCCTGCGTTTCCTCGATGTCCTTCAGCCAGCGGTTGTGATCGTCGACCGGATCGATGGACAGACCGATCACCTTCGTGTTGCGCTTGTCGAACTCCGGCTTCAACTTCGCGAGATACCCGAGCTCGGTCGTGCAGACGGGCGTGAAATCCTTCGGATGCGAGAACAGGACGGCCCAGTGGTCGCCGATCCAGTCGTGGAATTTGACGGTTCCTGCGGTCGTTTGCGCCGTGAAATCCGGTGCTTCGTCGCCGATGCGCAATGGCATGTTATGTCTCCGGGTGTCGCCGCGGAATGCGGGGATCAGCCCTCTATAATGGCGATCATTCGATGCCACATCAATAGAAGCGCGCGCCATGGACATTTCCCGATGACCGCCACGCTGGTGGTGCAGGCCCCGGCCATCGCGCGGGCCACGCTGGCCGCCCTGGCAAGGCAGGCCGACACCCGCGCGATCGTGCCCTTCGGCGCCGGCAAGCCCGCGGCATACCGGATGGAAGTTGCCAGCGCGCAGCCAGGCCTCATCGACGCAGCACGCGCGGCATCCTGCGATGCCGGGTTCGTGCCCGCCGCGCAGCGCCTCGACCGCGTGCGCGTGGTGGCGATGGACATGGACTCCACATTGATCACCATCGAATGCATTG
>JANMCS010000421.1:0-13158 GCA_031361405.1 Betaproteobacteria bacterium | reverse complement strand
AGTGCCAGGTTGAGGCACTGGATCGTGTTGTGGCGCGTGCGCGACGGCAGGCACTCCAGCAGGAACTGCAGCCCCCAACGCCACTGCTGCGGATCAAGCTTCAGCCGGAACAGAAGGGGGGCGTCTTCCTTGCCCAGCCATTGCAGGATCTTCCACGGCGCATCGGGATTGGCCCATGGCTCGGCATACGAGGCCGAGATCTGGCCGCCATTGGCAAACGATGTCTCGAGACCGGCACCGCCGTGGCGGTCGATCACGGTGACCTCATGGCCGTCCTGCGCGAGATACCACGCCGCCGTCACGCCAACGACCCCTGCCCCCAGCACGGTCACGCGCATCAGGCGCTTTCCGTCGCGTAGTCCGGCAGCGGGATGCAGCTGCAGAAAAGGTTGCGGTCACCGTAGACATTGTCGACGCGCGCCACCGGCGGCCAGTACTTCGCATTTCTCGCCACGCCGGGCGGGTACGCCGCCGCCGTGCGCGAGTAGCGTCGCGTCCAGGCGTCCGCCGTGACCATCGCCGCCGTGTGCGGCGCGTGCTTCAGCGGATTGTCGAGGCGATCGGCGCGGCCTTCCTCGATCGCGGTGATTTCGCCGCGGATGGCAATCATCGCGTCGATGAAACGATCGAGCTCGACCTTGGATTCGGACTCGGTGGGCTCGACCATCAACGTGCCTGCCACCGGAAAACTCATCGTCGGCGCGTGAAAGCCGTAGTCGATCAGGCGCTTGGCCACGTCTTCCGCTTCCACGCCGGACGTGGTCTTCAACGGCCGCAGATCGAGGATGCATTCGTGCGCGACAAGACCATCGTGGCCCGAGTACAGCACCGGATAGTGCGGCGCCAGCCGGCTCGCGATGTAGTTGGCGGCAAGGATCGCGCTTTCGGTCGCGGCCTTCAACCCGCTGCCGCCCATCATCGTGATGTACATCCACGAGATCGGCAGGATCGACGCGCTGCCAAATGGCGCGGCGCTGACCGGGCCGATACGCTGCGTCGCGCCGCTGTCCGTCAACACAAAATGCCCCGGCAGAAACGGCGCCAGATGCGCCTTCACGGCGACCGGACCCACGCCCGGGCCGCCGCCCCCGTGCGGAATGCAGAACGTCTTGTGCAGGTTGAGGTGCGAGACATCGGCGCCAAAATGGCCGGGCGCGGCGAGACCCACCATCGCATTGAGGTTGGCGCCATCGACATAGACCTGTCCGCCGTGCGCATGGACGATCGCGCAGATGCGCTTGATGCCTTCCTCGAACACGCCATGCGTCGACGGATACGTGACCATGATCGCAGCCAATTCGTGCGCGTGCGTCTTCGCCTTGGCGTCGAGATCGGCGAGGTCCACGTTGCCGTCCGCATCGCAGGCGACCACGACCACGCGCATGCCGGCCATCTGTGCCGACGCGGGATTGGTGCCGTGCGCGGATGCAGGAATGAGGCAGATGTTGCGATGCGCCTCGCCGCGGCTGGCGTGATACGCCTCGATCATCAGGAGGCCCGCGTACTCGCCCTGCGACCCTGCATTGGGTTGCAGCGACACGGCGTCGTAGCCAGTGGCGGCGCACAGCATCGACTCCAGTTCGCCGATCATCTGCACATAACCCTGCGCCTGGTCGAGCGGCGCGAACGGATGCAGCGCACCGAACTCGGGCCATGTCACCGGCATCATCTCGGCCGTGGCGTTGAGCTTCATCGTGCATGAACCCAGCGGAATCATCGCCCGGTCGAGCGCCAGGTCGCGGTCCGCCAGCCGGCGCAGGTAGCGCAGCATCTCCGTTTCAGAGCGATAGCGGTGGAACACCGGATGGGTGAGGAATTTCGACTGCCGCTGCAGCGCCACCGGTAACGCCACGATCAGTGTGGCATCCAGGTCGGCGACAGTGAACGGCGCATCCGCGCCGTTGAAGATCCGCCAGACTCGCGCGACGTCGTCGCGCGAGGTCGTTTCGTCGAAACTGATGCCGAGCGTACCTGCATCGATGGCGCGAAAATTCACGCCCGCCTCGACGCCGGCGGCGAGAATGGAGGCGGTGCCCGTCCCCGTCGCAATCGCGATCGTGTCGAAATGCACGGCGGTGGGCACCACGAAGCCCAGCCGTTCGAGACCCGCTTTCAGGATCGCGGTGAGGCGCAGCACGCGCTGCGCGATCGTCGTGAGGCCCTCGGGACCGTGATATACGGCGTACATGCTCGCGATGACCGCCAGCAGCACCTGCGCCGTGCAGATGTTGGACGTCGCCTTCTCGCGGCGGATGTGCTGCTCGCGCGTCTGCAGCGCGAGGCGGTAGGCCGGATTGCCGTCGGCATCCACCGTCACGCCGACCAGCCGCCCGGGCATCGAGCGCTTGAATTCGTCGCGCGTGGCGAGATAGCCGGCGTGCGGACCGCCGAAACCCATCGGCACGCCGAAGCGCTGCGTCGAGCCGACCACCGTGTCCGCACCCCATTCACCCGGCGGCACCAGCAGCGTCAGCGCCAGGAGGTCGGCGGCCACGATCACCTGCGCGCCCTGCGCGTGGATGGCTGCCGCCAGCGCGCGATCGTCGCGCACATCGCCGTTGGCGCCCGGATACTGCAGCAGCACGGCGAAGGCACCGGCACTCACGGCGTCGAGTGCCGGACCCACGACCACCTCGACCCCGAGCGGTTGCGCGCGCGTGTGCACCACGGCCAGCGTCTGCGGCAGCACGTCATCCGCCACGAAGAATTTCCTCGACGTGCTCTTGCCCACCCGTATCGCCAGCGCCATCGCTTCCGCCGCGGCCGTGGCCTCGTCCAGCATCGACGCGTTGGTGATCGCCATCCTCGTCAGGTCGCACACCATTGTCTGAAAGTTGACGAGCGCCTCCAGCCGGCCCTGCGCAATTTCGGGCTGATAGGGCGTGTAGGCGGTGTACCACGCGGGATTTTCGAGGATGTTGCGCAGGATCACGCCCGGCGTGAACGTGCCGTAATACCCTTGTCCGATGTACGAGCGCAGCACGCGGTTCTGCGCGGCAATACCCTTGAGGTGCGCCAGCGCCGCGGCTTCCGTCATGGGGCCGGGCAACGGCAGCGGCGCGCTTTCGCGAATGGCCGCGGGCACGACGGCCTCCATCAACGCCGCGCGGGACGCGTATCCCAGTGTGGCCAGCATCACCGCTTGCTCGGCCGGCGTGGTACCGATATGCCGCGCGATGAAGTCGCCGCGGTCCTCCAGCGCCGAGAGGCTGCGCGAGGCAATTTCGTTCATCATCATCCGGTGTTCAGCCCGTCAACTTGACGTACGCCGCCGCATCGAGCATCGCGGCGAGCGCGTCAGCGTTGGTCGGCTTGATCCGGAACAACCACGCGCCATAGGCGTCCTCGTTCAGCGTTTCCGGCGCCGCCGTCACGGCGTCGTTGACCGCGACCACTTCACCGGCAATCGGCGCGTAGACGTCGCTGGCCGCCTTGACCGATTCGACCACGGCGCACGCCTCGTCCGCCGCGAGCACGCGACCCACCGCCGGCAGTTCGATGAACACGAGATCGCCCAGTGCGGCCTGCGCATGGTCGGTGATGCCGATCGTCACCGTGCCGTCGCTTTCCGCGCGCATCCATTCGTGGCTTTCCGCGTACTTGAGGTCTGTTGGTACGTTGCTCACATCGGCTCCCGTCGGGCGTGGTGAAATTGAAGTTCCGGAGGGCGGGTCATGCGACCAGCGCGCGGCCATTGCGCGCAAACGGCGGCTTGACCACCCGTGCTGCAAGCTTGCGGTCGCGCACGGCCACCTGCACGACGTCGCCAGCTGCGACCGCAGCGGGCAGGCGTGCCAGTGCAATGGATTTGCCAAGCGTCGGGCTGAACGTGCCGCTGGTGATCTCGCCGTCGCCGTGCGCGGTGTGCACCACCTGGTGCGCGCGCAGTACGCCGCCGGCATCCAGCAGCAACAGGCCGGTGAGTTGCTGCGCGGGGGGCGCCGCGACCAGTACCGCCTTGCCGACAAAATCGCGCGGGCTGGCGAGATCCACCGTCCACGCGAGCCCGGACACCAGCGGCGATACCGCCTCGCTCATGTCCTGTCCATAGAGATTCATGCCCGCTTCGAGGCGCAACGTGTCGCGCGCGCCGAGGCCACACGGCGCCACGCCCGCGGCAGCCAGCGCATGCCACAGCGAGGCCACGTGCGCCGCCGGCACCATGATCTCGAACCCGTCCTCGCCGGTATAGCCGGTGCGCGCGATGAAATGGCGGCCCCCGGGCAGCGCCGCGTCAACACCGAAAAATGGCTTCAGCGCACTGCTTGCGGCTTCGCTGCCGGGCACCGCCTGCCACACTTTCGCGCGCGCCTGCGGTCCCTGCACGGCGATCATCGCGAGGTCGTCGCGCGGCGTCAGCCGCAACTGCGGTGCGCGCGCGCGGAGCAGGTCCCGCAGCCACGCGATGTCCTTGTCCGCCGTGCCGGCATTGACCACCAGCCGGAAGAAATCCTCGCGCAGGAAATAGACGATCAGGTCGTCCAGCACGCCACCGTCCGGGCGCAGCAGGCACGAATACAGCGCCTTGCCGGGCACCGTGAGCTTGTCGACGTTGTTGGCCAGCGCGTAGCGCAGGAACTCGCGCGCGCCGTTGCCTTCGAGATCGACCGCGCGCATGTGCGATACGTCGAACATGCCGGCATCGCCACGTACGGCGTGATGCTCGTCGATCTGCGAACCGTAGTTGACGGGCATGTCCCACCCGCCGAAGTCGACCATGCGCGCGCCGGCGGCACGGTGAAGTTCATACAACGGTGTTTGTCTGGGCAAGGCAGACTCCGGATGGAAACGAAGGGCGACGCGCAACCTGCGCGTGGCCCCATCTGTCCTTTTACCTGAGAGATTGGATCGACAACAAGCGTGCTGTCGACCGGTGCCCCTTCGGTGGATCGCCGCGTCTGCCGACATGAAGCCGGGTTCCGCGCGACCGCTCTCCAGATTGCGGTTGCCTCTCGTGCAGTCCCTGGTGCCTGAGCGGTTTCGGGATTACGCCTTCGGCGGCAACGACCCCACGGGTCGTCCCGTGGCGCTGCACTCTCCTGCACGAACATCCGCATTGTACCGGCGCGGGCGCAGTCCGGTCAAAGCGCCGGCACGGCAATTGACCATGAACAAGGGCCGGCCTTGGGGAGTCCCGGGGCCGGCCCGCGCAGCGCTTGACGATGCTTATTTCTTGAGCGTCAGGATCCAGGTGACCAGTTCCTTGATGTCGGCGGTCGGCACCGCCGCATTCGGCGGCATCGGGATCGGGCCCCAGACGCCGGTGCCGCCTTCCTTGACCTTCTTCGTCAGCATTTCCACCGCATTCTTGTCGTCCTTGTACTTGGCGGCAACCTCGACATAGGCAGGGCCCACGACCTTCTTGTCGATCGAGTGACAGGCCGCGCAGGCATATTTTTTCATCATCACCTCGGCCTGCGCATTGTCGAGCGCAGCATGGGCGGCACCGGCGCCGAGCAAGGCAAGACCGGCAATAGCGGCAAATGCGAATTTCATCGTGACTCCAGGAAACATTGAAAATGATGCGGCCGCCCTGCAGCCGCCATGGCATACCGCCCCAGAACGAAACCAATTTTACCGCACACGGAAGTGCCCGACATTTGCAAGGCCTGAAGCTTCAACGCGCGGCAATGGCTCCGGTTGACGCCAGCAGGTCGATCAATGTATCGAGCGCAGTGACGGCCGGGTGGCAGGTCATGCCGCGACACACGTAGGCAACCGCCCCTTCCGCCGGCAACGGCCCCTTGCGCAGCGACGCCGGTACGTCGTCAAGCCCGCCGAGGTTGAACACCTGCACATCGGGGCGATAGTGCGCTTCAAGCGCCCGCTGCCACTGTGCGCACCTGGCCGCGTCGCCCTGCAGCAGAACCAGCGCCGGCGGCGATTCAAGCAGCGTGAGCGCAGTCAGCAGCGTCGAATAGCCGCCCGGCGACGCGGCCATCGCCCCGGCGAACAGCGCCACGGTGCGCCGCGCGGCTTCGACATAGCGCACGTCGCCGATAAGGTGCCCGAATTGCACCAGGGCCTGCGCCGCCGTCCCGTTGCCCGACGGTGTCGCATTGTCGTGACCCGGCTTCGTCCGGTGAAAGAGCGTTTCATGATCGTGGCTGGTGAAGTGGAATCCGCCCGCCTGCGCGTCCTCGAAACGCGCCAGCAGTCCGTCCGCCACCGCGCGCGCCCACTCGAAATCTTCCCGGCGAAAGCGCGTCTGCATGGCCTCGAGCAATGCGGCCAGCAGGAACGCATGATCGTCGAGATAGGCATTGAGATCCGCGCGATCGCCGCGGCGCGTTGCCAGCAATCGACCGCCGCGCCATGCGGTGGTGCGCAGCGCATCGAGCGCGGTCAAGGCGAGATCCACCCATCGCGGCTCGTCACATGCACGCGCAGCGCGCGCCAGCCCCGCGACGGCCAGCGCATTCCACGCCGTCAGGATCTTGTCGTCGCGCGCGGGGCGTATCCGCTTCGCCCGCGCGGTAAACAAGGCGGCGCGCGCCCCCGCAATGCGGGTGCGCGCGTCGGGCATGTCGATTCCAAGTTGCGCCACCAATTGTGGCAGCGGTTCCGCGACCCGCAGGTTCCACGCATGTCCCTCGAAGTTGGGCGGCTCGTCGAGCCCCAAGAACGGCGCGGCCACCGCCCACTCGTCGGCGCTGACCACTGCGCGCGCCTCGTCGCGCGACCACACGTAGAACTTGCCCTCACCGCCGTCGCTGTCGGCGTCGAGGCTGGAGAAAAACGCGCCGTCCGGCGCGCGCATTTCGCGCACCATCCAGCCAACGATGTCGCGCGCGACGTCGGCATGACGCACATCACCGGTGACCCGCGCCATGTCCGCGTACAACCCGAGCAGCGGCCCGTTGTCGTAGAGCATCTTCTCGAAATGCGGGATCGTCCACTGCGCGTCGACCGAATACCGGCAGAAGCCGCCGCCCAGCTGGTCATGGATGCCGCCGTCTGCCATGTGGTCGAGGGTCGTGCGCACGATGTGCAGCGCTTCGTCGTCATCGTGCCGCGCATGGGCCCGCAGGCAGAACTCGAGTTCGGCCGGATGCGGAAATTTCGGCGCTGAGCCAAAGCCTCCGTTCTCAGGGTCGAAGCTGTGCTTGAGACCGGTCAATGCGACCGCCGGCGCACCGATCGGCAGCGCCGCATCGTTCGCAACGGGCTCCAGAAAGGCAAGCGCCCGGACCAGTCGCTCGTTCTGTTCGGCCAGACGATCGCCTTGTTCGCGATAGGCCGCGGCCACCCGCGGCAACAAGTCGAGAAAACCCGGCAGGCCGTGCCGTCCGGTCTTCGGAAAATACGTGCCGCCGAAGAACGGGGCGCCGTCGGGGGCCAGGAACATCGTCAGCGGCCAGCCGCCGGGACGACGGTTCAGCAGGCCATGCGCCGACTGGTAGATCTGGTCGAGGTCCGGACGTTCCTCGCGATCGACCTTGATGTTGATGAAGTCGCGGTTCATCGCCGCGGCCACGGCGGGATCGTCGAAGGACTCGTGCGCCATCACATGGCACCAGTGGCACGCCGAATAGCCCACCGACAGCAGGATCGGCTTGTTCTCCGCACGCGCGCGGTTCAGCGCCTCCGGTCCCCACGGATACCAGTCGACCGGATTCGCCGCGTGCTGCTGCAGGTAGGGGCTGGTGGCGTTGGCAAGTCGATTCGACATGCCGCCATTGTAGTCACGGCGTGCCGACCACTTTCCGTAGGCGAGGGTTCAGCCTCGCCTACACGCGCTAGAGTCCTTTGCGAACTTCTTCGATGTAACTACTCCTCGAACGCCACGCGTTCGAAGTCGCCGCCGCGCTGCAGCAGCTTGGTCATCCTGAATTTACGCTCCGGTCCGGTATCCATCGACCGCAGCAGGCGCCCGGGGTTGAAACTGCGCGGTGGCACGATCAACGTCGCCGGCTCCCCGTCGGTGGCACCGAGCATCACCACGGGCAGCGGCAGTTCTTCGGCAAACGCGATCGAGATCGGTCGCGCCGCGACGGTCCGCGGCACGCCTGGCCACAACGCGATCGAGATCGCGAGTTCATCCGGCTGCGCATAGGCCACCCGCGTGACATACCCCAACCGCATGCGATCGTCGTCGCGGACGACCACCAGCTGGTCGAGGAACCAGCGATAACGTGAACTCTCGCGGCGATGCAACGACGATTCGCGCCACGCATAGTCGCCGCGCCAGCGTTCCCACGGCCAGTTGCGCTCGGCCTCGTCCTTGTACCGGTCATAGTCGGTGAGGGCCCCGAGCGTCTGCAGGTGCTGCGCGCCCTGGAAGGTGAGGCGCCCCAGCGGATCCTGCCGATCAAACGTGCGCCCGCCGATCCGGAAATACGCGGACGGCACGCCACCTGCGGTGAGTTCGATTTCCGCCTGCACCGCGTCGGCGTCGTGACGCGGCAGCACGTACCAGCGCGCGTCGAGCCGGGCCAGCAGCGCCGTCGAACTTTCCGCCGACGTGTCGTGCCCCAGCTGCAATTCAGCGGGACTGGCGCCGGCGGCGAGCCGTTTGAGCCGGCCGCGCACGCTGGTGGCAAGCTTGCCCGGATAGCCGTAGCGTATCGACGGCGACGCATCGCGTGGCGCCGTCGTGGCAAGCCACGCCCCAACCGACGAGTCGAGGTCCATCAGCATGATCGGACCTTCGGTCTCGCGCTGCTGCGCATACGGGAACACCTTGCGCGCCCACTGCCCCAGCCAGCGATCCGTCAATTCGATCTGCCGCACCGTCAGCCCGCACGGATCGGCCAGGCCCAGCAGCAACGCATGACAGTAGGTGGAATAGCAGGAGATGCCGATGGCGTGCGGCTGCAGGTCGTCCGACACCGCGGTGACCGCGCAGTCGAGTATCTCGGCAAGCCGGTAATACGCATGCAGTTCCTGCCACAGGGATGGCGGCGGCATGCGCCGCGCCAGGCCGTAGACGATGATCAACTGCTTGCCCACATAGAGCCCGCGCTGCAGCAGCTTGGCCTTCACGCCTTGCAGATCGACGTCGCCTTCGAGGAGTGGTTTGAGGCACGCCGAATATTGTTCCCACAGCGCCTGCCACAGCGTCAGCGCCTGTTCGGCCGCCTCGTGCTCGCGATCGGCGGCGGGCTGCGGCTTGCCGGCATAGCGCCGGGCCAGCTCGGTATGCAGGTGCGCGACCTGGTCGCGCATCACCTCGGCAATCGTCGCACGTTCACGTGGCGTGAAATCGGCGTGGGACAACGCCTTCAGCTGGCCGTGGATGGCCTGGTACAGCGGATTGACGCCCGTGACGAGCAACGACTTCGCCCAGCGCTTCGCCCCCTCCGCATCCGCGAAGGCGAGCGACGGCGGCGATTGCACCGCGGGCTTGACGAGATCAGGTGCGGCGGTGTCCTGCATCAGGTACCCCGAGCGTGGAGCGTGCGCGATTGCTCGACGCCGAAAGTGCAGTCAATCACGTTGCCAATGAGCACGTGGTTCATGGTGGATGCCACCAGTTACCGCACCAAGTTATAGCACAAAGCGCCTCATGGAGAACCGGGCGACCGACCGCAGGCGTCACCAGGGGAATATTCGTGCAATCCCGGGCGGAATCCTCGGCAGCGTGGCGACCGCGACACGCCTAGTCTTGGGCAGAAGCCGATCCGCAGCTGATGTTGGGGCCATCCTCTCCAGCCACCGTCAGTCTGCAATCGGTGCGAGTTTCCTCCACCCGCGGGGACGTGCCAAGCCCCATCCGGTTCGTCCACAACGCCACGGTCCGGCCGCCCCCGCGGGCTTTTTTTGATCACCCTCGACGGCAGCTCGCCGCCGACACCGGGAGACCGACGATGGCAACGCTGACGATTCCCGAAGCCAACCGGCATGACCCGCAGTTCGCACCGGCACTGCCCCGGCCCGCGCATGCCGCAACGGTCGTGGCCGCGTTCTACGTGTTGATGGCGCTATCGACGCCCTGGATCGTCCGGTATGCGCCGCCATCCGAATCGGGCGTCGCGGCGCAGATCGCCGAACACCCGGTGCTGCTGCGCTGCGCCTCCGCGCCGGAATACGGCCTGCCGTGCGGGGCGCCGGTTCCGGGCGGCGCGGCGATCACGGCGCATGCTTGACGCCGCGCGAGGCTGACGCCTCGCCTGAGGGGTATCTGCAGCCTCGCGTGGCGCGTCAGACCAGCACGCGCTCGATGCCGCCGGCATTGGCGCGCGCCACGTACTCGGCCATCCAGTTGGCGCCCAGCAGGTTGCGCGCGATCTCGACCACGATGTAATCGGCCTGCGTGCCCGAATCGTCGTTGAAGCGGGACAGCCCCTGCAGTCACGACGGACTCGACGTCAGCACTTTCACGTCGCCCGCAAATCCATCGGCGCGCAGCTGGTCGGCGCCGCGCACCATCTCCTCTTCCTTGCGGAAGCGTACCTGCGTGGAAATGTCCGGGCGCGTGATCGCGAGCGTGCCCGATTCGCCGCAGCAGCGGTCATTCAACGCCACTTCGGTGCCCATCAGGCCCTTCACCACGGCCATCGGCGCATAGGTCTTCATCGGCGTGTGGCAGGGGTCGTGGTACATGTAACGGGTGCCGGTCACGCCCTCGAGCTTGACGCCCTTCTCCATCAGGTATTCGTGGATGTCGAGCAGCCGGCAGCCGGGAAAGATCTGGTCGAATTCGTATTTCTGCAGCTGGTCCATGCAGGTGCCGCACGACACGATCACGGTCTTGATGTCGAGATAGTTGAGGGTGTTGGCCACCCTATGGAACAGCACGCGGTTCGACGTCGTGATCTTCTGGCCTTCGTCGTGATTGCCCGCAGACGTCTGGGGATAGCCGCAACACAGGTAGCCGGGCGGCAGCACCGTCTGCGCGCCGACGTGATACAGCATCGCCTGCGTGGCGAGCCCCACCTGCGAAAACAGGCGCTCCGACCCGCAACCGGGGAAATAGAACACGGCCTCGGCATCGTCCGCGGCAAGCGCCGGGTTGCGAATGATCGGAACGACGGTGTCGTCCTCGATATCGAGCAATGCGCGCGACGTGCGCTTCGGCAACCCGCCCGGCATCGGCTTGTTGATGAAGTTGATCACCTGCACCTTGAGCGACGCACGGCCCACGGTGGGTGGCGGGCGCTGCGTCTGTGCGCGCACCACGCCGACGGCACGGCCGACGCGATACGCCAGCCGCTGCACCTTGTACCCCCAGTCGATCATCACCTTCTTGGTGAGCTTGATCGTCGTGGGGTCGGTCGCGTTGAGGAAGAACATCGACGCCGCGGTGCCGGGATTGAATCTCTTGTGCCCGCCCTTGCGCAGCAGGTTGCGCATCGCGATCGACACGTCGCCGAAGTCGATGTCCACCGGACACGGATTGGCGCACTTGTGGCACACGGTGCAGTGGTCGGCCACGTCGCCGAATTCATCGAAATGGCGCAGGCTGACGCCGCGTCGGGTCTGCTCCTCGTACAGGAAAGCCTCGATCAGCAGCGAGGTGGCCAGGATCTTGTTGCGCGGGCTGTACAAAAGGTTGGCGCGCGGCACGTGCGTCGCGCACACCGGCTTGCACTTGCCGCAGCGCAGGCAGTCCTTGATCGAATCAGCCACGCTGCCGATGTCGCTCTGCTCGAGAATCAGGCTCTCATGGCCGATCAGCGAGAAACTGGGCGTGTAGGCGCCGGAGAGATCCGCGGGAAACTGCGGATCGCGCAGCAATTTCCCGCGATTGAAGCGGCCTTCCGGATCCACGTCGCGCTTGTACTGCGCGAAGGGCGCCAGTTCGAAGTCGGTCAGGTATTCGAGCTTGGTGATGCCGATACCATGCTCGCCTGAAATTACACCACCGAGGCTGCGCGCCAGCGCCATGATACGCGCGACTGCGGCGTTGGCTTCCTGCAGCATGCCATAGTCGTCGGAGTTGACCGGAAGATTGGTGTGGACATTGCCGTCGCCGGCATGCATGTGCAGCGCCACGAACACGCGGCTGCGCAACACGCGCGCATGGATTTCCCGGATCTTCGTCGCCACCGGCGCAAACGCCAGGCCGGCGAAGATCTCGTCGAGCGGAGCCTTCAGTTCCAGCTTCCACGACACGACCGTGGAATGATCCTGCAGCGACGCAAACGTGGCATCGAGGTCCTGCAACAGCTGCTGCCAGCGGCCGCGCACCGCGCCGACGATTGCGCGCGCTTCCTCCAGCTTGGCATCGATGATTTCCTGCGCCGGCCGCGCTTCGCTGTCCGGTCCCCAGGCCTGCGCGAACAACGGACTGTCGAAGCAACCGAGCAGTGTATCGGCCAACACCAGCTTGTTGCGGATCGAGAGCTCGATGTTGATGCGCTCGATGCCATCGGTGTAATCACCAAGACGCGGCAGCGGAATCACGACGTCTTCGTTGATCTTGAATGCGTTGGTGTGCTTGGCGATGGCCGCCGTGCGCGCGCGGTCCAGCCAGAATTTCTTGCGCGAATCGGCGGATACCGCGACGAAGCCTTCGGCGCCGCGCAGGTTGGCAATGCGCACGACCTCGGAGGCCGCGCGGGCCACCGCGTCGTCGTCATCACCCACGATGTCGCCCAGCAGTACCATCTTGGGACGGCCGTGCCGCTTGGCCTTGGTGGCGTAGCCAACCGCCTTCACGTAGCGCTCGTCGAGATGCTCCAGGCCCGCCAGCATCACGCGCATGCTGCCCGTCTTGGGCAGCGCGTCGAGATGGTTCTTGATCTCGACGATGGCCGGGGTGGAATCGCGCACCTGCCCGAAGAATTCGAGGCACACGGTGCGGATGGCGGGCGGCATCTTGTGCAGGATGAAGCGCGCGCTGGTGATGAGCCCGTCGCAGCCTTCCTTCTGGATGCCGGGAAGGCCGGCCAGGAATTTGTCGGTGACGTCCTTGCCGAGCCCCGTCTTGCGAAACGCGCCGCCGGGAATCGCGAGCGTTTGCGTGCGCTCCACCGTCTTGCCGTCGGCGGCGAACCACGTGCACTGGAACGTCGCTACCGCCGCATCATGAATCTTGCCGAGGTTGTGGTCGGTGCGCACCACCTCCAGCCATTGCGCCTGCGGTGTCACCATCCGCCATGACGCAAGATTGTCGAGCGCAGTGCCCCACAGCACCGCCTTCTTGCCGCCGGCGTTCATCGCGACGTTGCCGCCGATGCAGGACGCGTCGGCCGACGTGGGATCCACCGCAAA
>JANMCS010000392.1:0-3557 GCA_031361405.1 Betaproteobacteria bacterium | reverse complement strand
CTTGATCAGCGCGATCAGGTCGCGCACATTGCCGGCGGTTACGGTAGGCGACACGACGAGCACGTTGGGCACGACGACGATCAGTGCCACCGGGATCAGGTCCTTGTTGGTGTCGAAGCCGAGCTTCATCAGGTGCGGCGCAATCGCCTGTCCGGTGTTGGTGGCCAGCAGCAGCGTGTTGCCATCCGGTGCGGCGTGCGCGGTGACATCCGCGGCGATCGTGTTGGATGCGCCCGGCTTGTTCTCGACGATGAACGGGTGCCCCAGCGCGGTCTGGTATTTTTCGGCGAGCATGCGCGCGATGATGTCCGTGCCGCCGCCGGCACCGGCGCCGACCATGATCTTCACCGGCCTGGCCGGCCAGGTCTGGGCCGAGGCGATTCCGGCACATGCCAGCAGCACCGCCGCGGCGATCCATTTCCATTGTTTCGACAGCATTGCAATTCCTCCTTGCAGGGTGTTGGTGCTACGGCGCGCGGTTCAACCGCCTGTCGCGACCGTGGCAAAGGTGGCGGCGACGCGGGGCCACGTGTTCTCGAGGTGCTCGCGCAGCGAACGCGACAGCGCATCCGCGTCGCGCGCCTTCAGCGCATTGATGAATGTTTCGTGTTCGGCCATCGCCGCCGTCCAGTCGTCCGGCGCTTCGTTGCCGACATAGCGCAACCGGCGCATCCGCGTCCGCAGGATGCCGTGCAGCAGCGCCAGCGTCGGATTGCCCGCGGCGCGCACGATGGCGTTGTGGATGTCCTGGTTGAGGCGAAAGTATTCGAGGCGCTCACGCCGTTCGAAATGGCCACGCATGCGCTCGTGCAAGGCCACGATCGCCGCAATGTCCGCGTCGCTGGCGTTGCACGCGGCGCGTCCGGCCTGCTCCTCCAGCAGCGCGATCAGCGCGAGCATGTCGTGCGCGTCCTTCGCGGTGACCACCTTGACGACGGCGCCGCGGCCGGGCAGCAATTCGACCAGTCCTTCGGCCGCCAGGACTTTCAGCGCTTCACGTAGCGGCGTGCGCGATACGCCGAGCTGTCCGGCCAGTTCCAGTTCGGCGATGCCGGCACCGGCCACCAGGCGGCCTTCCACGATCATGTTGCGAACGCGGTTGGTCACCTCGTCGTGCAGTGACGCCCGCGCGATCGGAAAGATCGGGAGCGCGGTTCCAGGAGATGCCGGCGAGGCAGCGGTGAGTGCGGTGTCCAAGGGATCGGAAGCGGCGTTGCAGGCGCGGGAGCCAGGCGGGCGAGAGGCCCGATTCCGTCGCGGAAATCTGAATGTAATGCGTAATTATGAATAATGCAAGGCCACTTCGCATGATAAAACGGCGACCTTGCGGGTCGCCGTCGAGCGTTGAAACGGGTATACGCCACCGAAGGGGCGGCATCGGGTCACGGCCCCATCAGGGAGCTAGCGATCAGGGCGCCGTACGCGCGTAGTAGCCGATGCCCTCCAGCACCCAAGTCGGGAACGTCGCCTGCACGTAAGCCTTTTCCGCCGCCGAGATCGTATAGAAGTGGTACGAGCCCGTGTTGAAGCGGTACACCGGCGACGTGGCTGCCGCCGCTGCGGGATACGTGTAGTACGCGATGCCTTCGAGTTTCCATCCAGGAAACGTGGCCAGCACGTAGTCCCTTTCGGCTGCCGAGATCGTGTAGAAGTGCGTCGACCCGGTATTGAAGCGGTACACGGGCGCGGTGCCTGCCGTGGCCGTCTGGAACGCGTAATACGCGATCCCTTCGTATTGCCACGACGGAAACGCCGCAATGACGTAGGCCTTTTCCGCGTCCGAGATCGTGTAGAAGTGATAGGTGCCGGTGTTGAAGCGATACAGCGGCGAGGCCAGCGTTGCGGGCGCCGCGTTGATCACCTGCGACAACGCAAGACTGGTCGACGCGCCGTTCGCCGCATCACCCGTGTAGGCCGCGGACATGCTGTGCGCGCCCGGCGCGAGGTTGCCGGTGGCGCACGTCGCGGCGCGTGCGTTGCCCACGCCAGTCAAGGCTACCGCGCTACAACCGCTGACGGTGTTGCCGCTTTCGGCAAAGGCGACGGTGCCCGTCGGGTTGGTGCCGGTGACGGTTGCGGTGAATGTCACGGTGGCGCCCGCTGCCGCAGGATTGGAGGAACTGGCCAGCGTCGTGGTCGACGCCGATGGCGGCGTGGATCCGTTCTTGGCCGAGAACACGGCGGCATACGCGTCGATGATGCCGGCGCCGCAACTGGTCGTGTTGCAATCGCGCAGCGTGGCAATGGGAAACGCGCGCGCCGTCGTCTGGATCGTCGCCAACACCTGCGCTGGTGTCATCGACGGATTGACCGACAGCATCAGCGACGCAATGCCGGCCACGTGCGGCGTGGCCATGCTGGTGCCCCCGTAGTACTGGTAGATGTAGCCCGCCGGATTGGCGGAGGTCGCGCCGTTGTTGAGCGTCGACAGCACGTAGACGCCGTCGGAGCCGCCGGGCGCCGCGATTTCCACCGCCGTGCCGTAGTTGGAATAGGACGCGCGCTGGCCGGCGCGGCCGACGGCCGCCACGGTGATCACGCCGTTGCAATTGCCGGGGCTGTGGTTGCTGGCATCCTCGTTGTCGTTGCCGGCCGCGATCACGATCGTCGCACCCGCAGCGACGACGCTGTTGATCGCGGACTGTTCTGACGCGGAGCAGGGGCCGCTGCCGCCCAGGCTCAGGTTCAGCACCCGGGCCGGATTGGGGTTGGCCGGTGCGCCCGGCACCGCAAGTCCGGCAGCCCAGCGCATCCCGTCGACGATGTCGGACGTATAGCCGCCGCATTTACCAAGCACGCGCACCGGGACGACCTTGCTGACCCAGTTGACGCCGGCCACACCCACGCCGTTGTTGGAAGCCGCCGCAATCGTGCCCGCGACGTGCGTGCCATGCCACGAGCTCGAGCTGACGCCGCAGCCTTCGAACCAGCCACCTACCAGCGCGTTTTCGGCGGCCGTGATCCAGTCGCCGGGATCGGTGGGGTCGGGATCGCGCCTATCGCCGTCATTGGCCACGAGGGCGTCGTCGATCATGTCGTACCCCGTGGCCACGCGGCCCGCGAGGTCGGGATGCGGCAGGATGCCCGTGTCGATCACTGCAACAAAGATGTTGGCCGCACCGGTGGTGAGATCCCACGCCGGCGGCAGGTTGACGCCGCCCGGTTCGCCCGGTGGCGACTTGTAGTGCCATTGGTTCGCATACAGCGGGTCGTTGGGCGCCGCGGTCGGAAACTTGAGTTCGTCGACCTGCGCGAACGCGACGTCGGGCAGCGCGGCGATGCGCGCGGCCACGGCCTCCAGTTGCTCGCGCGGTACCGGCTGCAGCAGCCGCACCACGTATTCGCCGCCGCCCATCGCCCGTTCGTGCGCGGCGGGTTGCTGCGCGGCCACGCTGATCTGGTCGAGTTGCGCCGCGTACAAAGGCAAGTTGCGCTGCGCGCGCAAGCTCTGCGCCGGATCATTGTATTTGACGATGAGGCGATGCATGAGCCGGCGATCGAGCGCCGACTTGGACCGCGCGACCGGTGCTGGCGCAGAGGTGGTGGCATCGGCGTAG
>JANMCS010000306.1:0-1047 GCA_031361405.1 Betaproteobacteria bacterium | reverse complement strand
CCGATCACCAGCGCCGCGCGCGGCATGGGATTCATCAGCAAAGGCTCGAGCGAGCCGCGTTCGCGCTCGCCGGCGGTGGTGTCCAGCGCCGCCGCCATCGCGCCGTAGAGCACCGCCATCAGCACGAAGACGGGCAGAAAGCCCATCAGCGTGCCGGCGCGTGTGGCCGGGTTGGCAAGGTCGCGGTTGTAGATACGGATCGATTGCGTCAGGCCTGCCGCCACGCCGCGCGTGGCCAGGCGCAGCGAGGCCTGCTCGCCATCGAACCCGCGCAACACCCGCACCAATCGGCTCACACCGCCCTCGGCGCGCTGGTTGCTCTGGCTGCTCACGATCTCCACGGTCGGCGTTTCGGCGTCGGCCAGCCGGCGCTCGAAATCGGGCGGCACCACGAGCACCGGGTCGCCGAGTGTCTTGTCGATCAGCTGGCGCTCGAAATCGGCCGGCGCCTGCTTGATGACGAAGGTGTTGCGCTCGATGAAGTTGCGCAGCGTGGGCGCGTTTTCCAGGCCCGAGGCATAGATCTCACGGGCCTCGGCACGCTTTTCGAGATCAGACATCAGCGACGAGCCCAGCACCAGCAAGGCCGGCCCGATGGCCACCGAACTCAACAGCACCGCGAACAAGGTGCGGCGATCGCGCAGGGCATCCACCAGCTCCTTGAGAAACACGATCCAGGCCAGCTTCAGGCTCGTCATGCGTCTTCCCGATCAGCGCTGCTGAAGGCCAGCTTCACGAACGCCTCTTCGAATTCGGCCTCGCCGGCACGCGCCGACAACTCCGCCACGGTGCCCTGGGCCACGGTGCGGCCGTGCGAAACCACCACCACGTGGTCGCACAGGCGCTCCACCTCTTGCATGATGTGGGTCGAGACGACGATGCATTTGCCGCCGCCGGCCGGGCTGCGCAAAAAGCGCAGCGCTTCACGCAGCGCGCGGGTGGCCAGCACGTCCAGGCCGTTGGTGGGCTCGTCGAGGATGATGTTGGGCGGATCGTGCACCAGCGCGCGCGCCAGCGCGGTTTTCATGCGCTCACCCTGGCTGAAGC
>JANMCS010000265.1:0-1907 GCA_031361405.1 Betaproteobacteria bacterium | reverse complement strand
CGAACCAATCGAGCTTGCCGTTGTTGATCTGGCCCGACGGATCGTCGGACAACTCCTTCGCGAGCGTGCCCATGTCCGCCCCTGCAACAATGCGCGCGCGCGTGGCAATGGCGAGCCTTTTCGCATCGTCGGCGCCGCGCTTCTTGGTATCGAACCGGATATGCGTTGCCTCGAGCTGTTCAGGGCGCGTGAACCTCGCCTTGTCGGTGAGATAGATCTCCCGTGCCCGCGCTTCGAAGCGGGACGTTTTGGCTTCGAACTCGGCGATGGCATCGGCCTCGACCTTTTCGATGTAGATCTGCCCGAGCAGCCGATCGGTTTCAAGCTGGATGCGAATCAGGTTGTCCGGGGTCGCATCGACCTTGGCGCTGCGCGCGTGCGCAGCCAGCGATTTTTGCACCAGCATGCGCACCAGCAAGTCGTTGACGCGGCGGGCGTTGTTGGCAAAGCCCGGACGCAGTTCGGCGGGCAGGCGCTGCAGCTCGACGTCGTATTCGGCACGCGTGACCCTGGCCACGCTGTTGGACATGAGTACCGTGTCGCCCGCGGCTTGCGCGTATGCGATCTGCGGTCTGCAAAGCAGAGTCGCCAGTATCACGATGCCGGCGGCAATCATGTTCATGAATTGGGTTTTCATCGTCTGTTCAGATAGCGCGCCTGTCGCGCCTCCAGGAAGAAAAAGGGGCGAGGATTGCTCCTCGCCCCCGATACAACTGAAGCTGATGCGATTACTTGACGCTGGACGTAACCTTGTGATTCAGGTTGCCGCCGTAGTTCGACTGGATCGGGCCCGAGGCGCCAGGAAGCGTCTCGTTTTCGAACGTGATCGCGGCGAAGCCGACAACCGGCAGGCCAGCAAACGTCGTCGATGCCAGCGCGCCTTGCACGCCCGTCTTGGTGTTGAACGTCGTCGACGAACCGCCAACCAACTGATGCTTCGGCGACGGGGCGATGAAGTTCAACGAGAGCCAGCCGTTGCTGAACGT
Source organism: Betaproteobacteria bacterium (assembly GCA_031361405.1). Lineage (GTDB taxonomy): Bacteria > Pseudomonadota > Gammaproteobacteria > Burkholderiales > Casimicrobiaceae > VBCG01. The sequence continues at coordinate 921 of JANMCS010000265.1, read as the reverse complement.
CGTCGGGATGTTGGCCACGTTCTTCGAACCGAACACGTTGGTGTTGTTCAACGTGATCACGTTCGCTTCCCAGCACAGCGAATCGGTGTTGGTCGGCGGCGGCGGCGAGAAGGACGTTTGCGAAACGATCGTGCGCTCTTCACGGTCATACTGCGTCAGCAGGATGTCGTCACACGCGCCGGTCGCAGAGAAGTTGTTCTGGAACAGCTTGGTGACGGTGAGGCCCGAATAGTAGAACGCCTTCGTCGGGAACGTGACGACCCAGTCGGTACCCGACTTGGTGTTGGCGTCCAGAACGAATTCGTTGTACACGTTGTTGTGCATCAGCACGGCCGAGACCGCATCAACCGGGTTCGTCGACGCCGACCAGTCGGTGATGTAGACAACCGAGTTCGCCACGACAACCGAGGTCTTCGGGTTGACGTTGGCGAGGTTCGGGAGGATCGAACCGGCAGGGTTCCACAGCGAAACCGACGAGAATCCGTCCAGTGCCGTTGCGTCCACCGCGAAGTCTTCACCGCGAAGCACGTTGATCAGCGTCATGCTGCCGAAGAGGCCGCCGTTGCCGGCAACCGTGTCAGCCGACGCGCCGCCCAGCGGCGAGCACGGCGGAACACCCGCAACGTGGGTCACGGCAGTGGCGGTTGCGCCAATGACGTTGCCCATTTCGATGATTTCGACATAGCCCTCACGGGTACGGTCGAGCGACGTGCCGGCCTTGTCGTCGTTGCTGCCCGTGTAGGCAAAATTGACGAATTGGGTCGGGGCCGACGAGCTGTTCGACACCTTGGGCGTCGTGCACGACGTGTCCGCCGTGAAGATGCCAGCGCCATCCGTGGTCGGGATGATGGCGGCAGTCCAGACGTCCTTGGCCGACAGGTACAAGTTGAAGTCAAGTACTTCGCGGCTGTTCTTGCCTTC
>JANMCS010000254.1:0-9508 GCA_031361405.1 Betaproteobacteria bacterium | reverse complement strand
GGCGCGGCGAACTGGCCAGCGCCAGCGCGATCTCGAGCTGCCGCTGCTCGCCGTAGGACAGGTTGGCCACGAGGCGGTCGCGTCCATCCATCAGCCGCACCTGCGCCAGGATGTCGTCGGCCTCCGCCAGCAGCGCGCGATTGGCGCTGGTGGGTTGCCAGCAGGCGTGCCAGCCGCCCCGCTTCGCCTGCAGCGCCAGCCGCACGTTTTCGCGCATCGAAAGCTGCCGGAAGAGATTGTTCTTCTGAAACGCGCGGCCGATGCCCCGCTGGCAGATTTCGTTGGGCGGCGTGCCCGTGATGTCGCTGTCGCAAAAATAGATGCGGCCGGACGTGGGCCGCAACTGGCCGGCGATCTGGTGCACGAGACTTGTCTTGCCCGCACCATTGGGACCGATCAGCGCGTGCCGCTGGCCGGGTTCCACGGTGAGATCCACGTCCTTCGTGACAACCAGGTTGCCGAAGGCCTTGTTGAGCTTCTCGATGCGCAGCAGGCTCATGGTTCGCGCTTCTTCCGCCACAGGCCGCGCACCAGGCCCCAGATACCCTGCGGCAGGAACATCACGCACAGGATGAAGATCGTGCCGACCCACAGCAGCCAGTACTCCGTGTGGGAACTGACCACGTTTTTCAGCAGCAGGAACGCCGCGGCGCCGATGACCGGGCCGATGATCGTTCCGACGCCGCCGAGAATGACCATGATGATCGCGTCCCCTGACAGCGACCAATGCAGGATGTCGCTCGACACATAGGCGTTGTGCAGCGCATAGAGCGACCCGCCCACACCGGCCAGCGCGCCGGCGATCGTGAAGGAGATGAGCTTGAACCGCTGCACCGGATAACCGGCGGCGAGCATGCGTTGTTCATTTTCCTTGATGCCGACGAAGATCGAACCCAGCGGCGACGCCACCAGGCGGCGCAGGAACACCAGCACCAGGACAAAGCCCACGGCGACGACATAGAACTGGACCGTGCGGTCCTCGAGCGAGAGGCCGAACAGGGACGGCCGCTTGAACCCCGACAGGCCGTCCGTGCCGCCGGTGACACTGCGCCATTTCACTGACACCGACATCAACAACTGCGAGAAGGCCATCGTCAGCATCAGGAACGGAATGCCGGACACGCGGATGGAGAACAACCCGATCACCAGCGCCGCCAACGCCGACAGCGCGATGCCGGCAAAAAATCCGATCCATCCCGACCAGCCGAGGTGCACGCCCAGGATCACCACGGTATACGCCGCCACGCCGAAGAAAGCGGCATGCCCGAACGAGAGCAGGCCCGTGAACCCGATCAGGAGGTCGAGGCTCATCGCAAAGATGGCGAAGATCAGGATTTCCGCGACCAGGCCCGTGACGTAGTTGCCGGACAGTGGCACTAGCAACAGCGCCACCAGCAGCAACGCCCAGCCCGCCAGGGCTTGCCGGTTCCCGCTCACGCCTTGCTCACGCCAAAGAAACCGTTGGGCCGGGTGAGCAGCACGACGACCATCAACAGGTACACGAGGAACAGCGCGAAATCGGGGAAGTAGGCCTTGCCGAACGTATCGATCATGCCCACGAAGATGCTGGCGACGAAGGCTCCGCGCAGGCTGCCCATGCCGCCGATCACCACGACGATGAATGCGGGAATCAGGATCTCGATGTCCATGCCGAGATAGACGCCGAGGATGGGCCCTGCCGCCGCGCCGCCGATGGCCGCAAGTCCCACGCCCAGCGCGAACACCCCGGCAAAGAGCAACGACACATTGATCCCGATGCCGTTGGCCGTGAAGGCGTCGTCCACGCCGGCGCGCACCATCGCGCCCACGCGGCTGCGTTCGAGGAAGAGCCACAGCAGCAATGCGATCAGGCCGCCGAACACGATCAGGAACAACCGGTACTTGGGCAGGATGACCCCGCCCAACTCGAGCACGCCGGACAGGATGGGTGGCACCGGCAAGTCACGAATTTCCGTGCCCCATACCCAGCGTACCAGGTCGGCAAACACAAACGTGAAGCCGAAGGTCAGCAGGACCTGATCCAAGTGGCCGCGCGAATAGAGTTTGCGGATGAAGATCCGCTCCATCAGCACGCCGAGGATCACCGCCGGAATCCAGGCCAACGCCAGCGCAGCCCAGAAACTGCCCGTCCATTGCATGATGGCAAGCGCAAAAAAGGCACCCAGCATGAAGAACGAGCCGTGCGCGATGTTGACGACATTCATCAGGCCGAAGATCAGGCTCAAGCCTGCCGACATCATGAACAGCAGCATGCCGAAGACCAGCCCGTTGACAAGCTGCGTGACGAGGGTCTGCATCACTTTGGATTTCGCTGGCGCCGGCAAGCCCGGGGGCGGGCCCGCCGGCATTCCATTGGCGAGCGATCAGCCGCCGCGCGTTGCGGGTTCGCGCACGTCGCGTATCGTTGCAATCACCTTGTTGGCAATCCGCCCGTCGACTTCCACCACTTCCCGGATATAGATATTGTGGATCGGACCCTGGGTGGCCGGATTGAACGAGAACGGGCCACGCGGCGCATTGAACTTGACCGCCCGCATCGCCGTACGCAGCTTCGACTGGTCGACCGTGTCGCCGCCGGTGGCCGTGATCGCTTCGTGGATGCACCTGGCCGCCACGTAGCCATACTCGGCATACACGCTGGGAAATTCGTTGAATTTCTTCCGGTAGTCGGCCACGAACTTTACGTTCTCGGGACTGGTCAGCGTATCGGCGTAGTGCATTGAGCTGATGATGCCAAGCGCATCCTTGCCTTGCGCGGGCAGCACGTCCGATTCCACCATGAAACCCGAGGCAGAGGTTTTCATCTTTTCCTTCAGCCCATACTCGGCGTATTGCTTGACGAAGCGCACGGCGTCGGTGCCAGCATAGAAGTTATACGTGGCCGGCGGGCTGAGCGAACGTATGTCCGCCAGGTACGGACTGAAGTCGGCATTGCCCAGCGGCGGATAGATTTCTTTTGCGATCTTGCCGCCCTTCTTGACGAACGCGCTGCGGAATTCGGCCACCGTGTCGCGACCACCCGCAAAATCCGAGGCTGTCGCCACCACTTCCTTGGTACCGTTGTCGTACCACCAGTCACCCAGCACTGCATTGATCTGCTGGCTCGACACCGAGCAGCGGAAAATGTTCGGGGCGTTGACGTAGCCGAGCGCGGTCACCCCAGCACCCGAGCACAGGAAGAGGACGCCGCTCTGCTTCAGGTAGTCGACCGCGGCCATCGCGACGTTGCTCGCCTGGACCCCCGTGACCACATCGCACTTGTCGCTCTCGATCAGTTTCTTCAGCTTCTGCAGGCCAACCTGCGGATTGATTTCGTCATCCTCGCGAACAATCTCGATCTTGCGTCCCGCAATGGAGCCGCCGATCTGTTCGAAGTAAAGGTTCATGCCGTTCAGGTTGGCGGCCCCCAGCGCGGCGAACACCTTGGAAAAGGAGTTCAGCACGCCGATCTTGAGTGGCGGCTTGGCCTGCGCAAACGCGGCAGGGGCCCGCCCCGCCAGCGCACCGACGCCGAGTGCAGCGACGCCAGCGATGAAACGACGACGATTCGGAGCGGGCTTGGCGCCGCGCGACTTGGCGAGAATCATGGACAACCTCCTGGTTGGCGAGTGGTCGAGCACCACAATGTTGCGGCGCGTCGTCGACTTCTTTTCTGAGGAGATTCTAGGGAGGGTTCGATTCTCCCTGCAAGACATCGCAAAGGAACAACATTTGTTCCAAAGGTACTCGGAAAGTCGCTGGATTATGCGGTGCGTGCTGAGGCAGACTTTCGAGCATCGACCGGCAGCAGACCGGCACCGACCATTGGAGGGTATCGTCTCATGAGCCGCGATTGGATCCCCGTAGCGCTGGTCTCGGAACTACCGGAGGGGCAGATGCTGGCCGTCAGCGTGAACGGTGACGCGGTTTGCCTCTACAACCTGCAGGGCACCTTCCACGCCACGCAGAACGTCTGCACGCATGCGGAAGCGAGCCTGGCGGAGGGGTACATCGACGGCGACTGCATCGAGTGCCCCCTGCATCAGGCGCTGTTCGACATTCGCACCGGCAAGGTCAAATCGGCCCCGGCCACGCAAGACCTGCGCGTGTACGCCGTCGACGTCCAGGGCGAGCGCATCCTCGTCGACGCGTCGAGCCCTCCCGCCGGGTCGACGAAACCCGTGACCGCGTGAACCCTGAGCGCATCGTCATCGTCGGCACCGGCCAGGCCGGTGGATGGGCGGCCAAGACGTTGCGCGACGAGGGCTTCGCCGGTTGCATCATCGCCGTCGGTGAGGAGCTGCACGCGCCTTACGAGCGGCCGCCCTTGTCGAAAGCCGTGCTCGCCGGGAAGGCCGCGCCGGCCACCACGCGTATCTTCCCGGACGAGCTTTGGCGCGGATTGGCCGTCGACTGGATGCCGGGACGGCGCGCCGTGGCCCTCGACCGCATCGCAAAGGTCATCCGGCTGGACGATGGCACCGAAATTCGCTACGACCGGCTGCTGCTGGCCACCGGCGGACGGGCGCGCGCCTTGAGCGTGTCCACCCCGGCCGGCGGCGGCATTCACACGCTGCGCACGCTGGACGATGCGCTGGTGCTGGCCAAGTTGCTGCCATCATGTGGTCGGTTGCTCATCATCGGCGCGGGCTGGATCGGACTGGAGGTGGCCGCGACCGCACGCCAATCAGGCACGCCAGTCCACGTGGTCGAAGCGCAGTCGCGCGTGTGTGCGCGCGCCTTGCCCGCGGCGATCGCCAGCCGGCTGCAGTCGCTCCATCAGCGGCACGGCGTGACGTTTTCGCTCGGCGCCACGGTGGCGCGCATTGAGACCGGCGCCACCGGCGGCCTTTGTGCGTGGCTTGGCGATGGCACCGCGGTCGCCGCGGATTGCATCGTCGCCGGCCTGGGCATGATCGCGAACGACACGCTCGCGCAGGATGCCGGGATCACCTGCGCCAACGGCATCGTGGTCGATGCGCTTTGCGCCACCAGCGATCCCCACGTGTTTGCCGCCGGCGATGTGGCGATGGCTCCCAGCCGCTGGGCCGGCGAGACTATCCGCCTGGAATCCTGGCAGAACGCGCAGGACCAGGGCATTGCTGCCGCACGCTCGATGCTGGGACACGACGCACCGTATGATCCGGTGCCCCGCTTCTGGTCGGATCAGTACGACACGCACATCCAGATCGTCGGATTGCCGAAACCTTCCCATCGCATCGCGATCCGTGAAGGCAACGACGCCGACCACTTCATCGCATTCGCGCTCGACGGCAACCGCGTGCGTGCCGCCATCGGTTTCAATGGGGGACGCGACATGCGCGTGGCGCGCGCACTGGTCGAGCGTGCCACCATCGTCGACCCCGAACGTCTGCTCGACGCCGGCATCGACCTGAAAAATGTCGAGACCGGCGTCGCCTAGGCGTCGTTCTACTTCTTGTACGTCCGCAGGATCCGCTCCGACTCGCGTTGTGCATCCTTCAGCGCTTGCTCCGCCGGCTTGGTGCCGGTGAGCGCCGCCTGCAACGCATCGTTCAGCGCCTTGGTCACGCGCTGGTTGTCGTGGGTGGACAGCTCGGCCTTGGCATACGGCAACTGGTCACGCGCCACCGCCGCGGCCGGAAAGCCCGTCACGTACGTCTTCATCACCGGCGTCTCGAACGCATCGCCGCGCACCGCCACGTAGCCGGTATCGATGCCCCATTGCGCCGCGCGTTGCGGCGTGGTCACCCACCGGATGAACTTGAAGGCCGCCTCCTTCTGCGCCGGCGTGGATTTGGCAAACAGGTAGAAATTGCCGCCACCGGTGGGACTGCCCCGCACCTTGCCCGTGGGCAGCAGGGCCACGCCAAAGTCGAACTTGGCATTGGTCTTCACGTTGGTGAGATTGCCGGTCGTGGTCCACATCATCGCCATCTTCTTCTCGAAGAAGTCCTTGGGCGTGGTGCCCCATTCGACGATGCCTTCCGGATGAATCTTGTACCTGGTGGCGAGATCCATCCAGTACTGCAGCGCCTCGACCACTTCCGGCTTGTCGTAGTAGGTCTCGGTGCCGGCCGCGTTCATCAGGTTGACGCCATTCTGGATGGCCAGCGCCTGGAACAGCCAGTACGGGAATCCGGACGATGGAATCTGCACGCCCCATTGCGTGACCTTGCCCGACGCGTCGCGCTTGGTGAGTTTCTGGCCATAGTCGACCGTTTCCTTCCAGTTGGCCGGCGGGCGATTGGGATCGAGTCCTGCTTCCTTGAACATGTCCTTGTTCCAGTACAGCACGATCGTCGAGCGCTGGAAGGGAATGCCCCACGTCTTGCCGCCCGTCTGGCTGTTCTCCATGAACGCCGGATAGAAACTCTTGAGCCACGCCTGGTCATCCGCCGTCTTCACGAAGCTGTCGAACGGCACGATCGCATCCTCGTCGATCAGCGTGTACATGTCGGTGGACAGCAGGATCGACATCACCGGCGGCTCGCCGCTTTTGACCGCGGTGAGCGCCTTGGTGATCGACTCTTGGTAGCTGCCCGAATAGATCGGCTTCAGCTTGATCCCGGGATTCTCCTTTTCAAATTCCGCGGCGTAGCCGTCGATGATCTTGGTGATGGGCCCACCGACCGCCACCGGGTAGTAGAACGACACTTCGGTTTGCGCGTAGGCAACAAGCGGCAACACGGCCGCGGCCAACGGCAGCAACGTCACGGCGAGACTTCTGCGAATGATGCGTTTGAACATGAATCCTCCTGGAACGCGGACTGGGGTCTGGGAATGCAGTGTAGGCACGCCTTCAGCCGTGCGCAATGATTGCGCGGCTGAAACCGTGCCGGCAGAGGGCCTGCAATGGCGATCCGCCTAGTTACGCGAGTTGCGTTGCCGCCTGATGACGGGCATGGTCGGCATGGCGCACGCCGTCGGTGCCGAAATAGTGCTGCGCGCCGGGCGCCCACGCAAGCCCCGTGGCATCGCCGCGCACGAGCGCCGTGCTGCCGGGGGCCCGCACCGCGAGCGACTGTCTGCCGATGGCGCACGTGACCAGCGAATCGCCGCCCAGGTATTCGACATTCTCCACCGTCGCGCGCATGCCGCCGTTGAACACCAGCTCCACATGCTCGGGACGCACGCCCAGCATGCCGCCTGTGGCCGTCGCCGGCAGCACCACGGGGCCTTCGGTGCCGGCAATCACTGCGCCGCCCGCGCCGCGCTCCAGCCGCAACAGGTTCATCGGCGGGGTGCCGATGAAGCGCGCGACGAACGTGTTGGCCGGTGTTTCATAGAGTTCGACCGGGCGTCCGTTCTGCTCGATCCGGCCGCTGTTCAACAGGATCACGCGATCGGCCATCGACATCGCCTCGACCTGGTCGTGCGTCACGTAGACCATCGTGATGCCGAGTTTGCGCTGCAGCGTGCGGATTTCCTGGCGCATCTCGGCGCGCAATTGCGCATCGAGATTCGACAACGGCTCGTCCATCAGGCACACCGGCGCCTCGTTGATGATGGCGCGGCCGAGCGCCACGCGCTGCTGCTGGCCCCCGGAAAGTTGCGAGGGCTTGCGCGCCAGCAGCGTGGTGAGGCCCAGCATATCGGCCGCGCGGGCCAGTCGCGCGACGCACTCGGCCTCGGCCACCCGGCGCACGCGCAGGCCGAACAGGATGTTCTCGGCCACCGACAGGTGGGGAAACAGTGCGTAGCTCTGGAACACCATCGAGATGTTGCGCTGCGCCGGCGGCAGCGCGGTGACATCGCGGCCATCGATCAGGATGCGGCCGCCATCGGCCGCCTCGAGTCCGGCGATCAGCCGCAGCGTGGTCGACTTGCCGCAACCCGAGGGACCAAGCAGCACGTTAAGCGTGCCGGGTTCGAGCGCGAAGGAAATGGCGTCCACCGCGCGGACGTGGCCATCGCCGGTGGTCCAGTGCTTGCTGACGGCTTCGACGGCGATGGCGGACAAGGGCAGATCCCGGGTGACTGAAAGGCGCTAGCTGTCGAAGAGCGCCGTCAACGCCGCGCCCGGATCCGGCGCACGCATGAAGGCCTCGCCGACCAGGAACGCATTGACGCCGCGCTCGCGCATCATCGTGACATCCCGGCGCGTGAGAATACCGCTTTCCGTGACGACGAGTCGATCCGGCGGTACGCGGGACAGCAGGTTGAAGGTCGTGTCGAGCGTGACACTGAAATTGCGCAGGTTGCGATTGTTGATGCCGAGCAGCGGCGTCTTGAGGCGCAACGCACGATCCAGTTCGGCACCATCGTGGATTTCGACCAGCACGTCCATGCCGAATGCATGCGCGGCCGCCTCGAGCGTCGCCATCTGCGCGTCTTCCAGCGCCGCGACGATCAGCAGGATGGCATCGGCGCCCAGCGCGCGCGACTCCGCCACCTGGTATTCGTCGATGATGAATTCCTTGCGCAGCGCCGGCAATGCGCACGCCTCGCGCGCCGCGACAAGATACTCGGGCGCGCCTTGGAAGAACGGCCGGTCGGTCAGCACCGACAGGCACGCGGCGCCGGCACGCGCATACGACTGCGCAATGGCCGGGGGGTCGAAGGCTTCGCGCAGGAGGCCCTTGCTGGGACTGGCTTTCTTGATCTCCGCGATCACCGCGGACTTGCCGGCCGCGATGCGGTCGCGCAACGCGCGTTCGAAGCCGCGTGGTGCGGCGGCGGCTCGCGCCGCGCGTTCGACGTCGGCGAACGGATGCGCAACCTGCGCCGCAATCACCTCCTCCGCCTTGGTGCTGACAATCTTTACGAGGATATCGCTGGCCATGCTGGTGGTGGCTCCCGTCGGTTGCGGTGTTCGCGGTGAAAGGTGCGCGGCAACGATCAGTTGGTGGCGCCGAGCTTCTGTGTTGCGGCTACGAAGATATCGAGCTTGCGCCGCGCCGACCCATCGGCAATGGCCGCGCGCGCTTTCTCGATGCCGTCCTCGATCGAACTCGCCACGTTGGCGGCATACAGCGCCGCGCCCGCATTGAGGATGACAATCTCCCGCGGCGTGCCGTCGACATTGCCCAGGGCTTCCAGCACCATTTCCTTCGACTCCGGCGCGCCCGTCACCTTGAGGCCGCGATTGGACTTCATCGACAACCCGAAGTCCTCCGGATGAATTTCGTACTCGCGGATCGCGCCGTCCTTCAGCTCGCCCACCATCGTGGCCGCGCCCAACGAGACCTCGTCCATGCCGTCCTTGCCGTAGACGACCAGCGCATGCTCGGCGCCGAGGCGCTGCAACACGCGCACGTGGATACCGACCAGGTCCGGGTGAAAGACGCCGATCAACTGGTGCGGCGCGCCTGCCGGATTGGTCAGCGGCCCCAGGATGTTGAAGATCGTGCGCACGCCCAATTCCTTGCGTACCGGCGCCGCGTGCTTCATCGCGGCGTGGTGGCTAGGCGCAAACATGAAGCCGATGCCCGTTTCGGCGATGCACGCGGCCACCTGCGCGGGTTTGAGCATGATGTTGGCGCCCAGCGCTTCGAGCACATCGGCGCTGCCCGACTTCGACGATACCGAGCGGTTGCCGTGCTTGGCC
>JANMCS010000196.1:0-2053 GCA_031361405.1 Betaproteobacteria bacterium | reverse complement strand
AAACGACTCGCCGATCTTGTCCTGCATGTAGTGGCACTTGAGCCAGTTGGTGACATCGCGTGCCGCCTCATCGGCACGGCGCTCCGTCATCGACGTATGCACGCCCAGTTGCGGCCACGTCATCCCTGACGGCTTGTAGGTCGACTTCGCCAGCACGGCCTTGATCGCGCGATGCACCAGCAGGTCGGGATAGCGGCGGATCGGCGACGTGAAGTGGGCATAGGCATCGTAGGCCAGCCCGAAGTGGCCTTCGTTGTCCGGGCGGTATTGCGCCTGCGCCAGCGAGCGCAGCAGCACCTGCTGCAGCAGGTCGAAGTCGACGCGACCGCGGATCTGGGTGAGGAGCTTGGCATAGTCGGCAGCGGTGGGCAGTTCGCCCCCGCCGAGTTGCAATGCCGACGTGGCCAGGAACTCGCGCAGCGCGGTCAGCCGGTCCGGTGGCGGCCGGTCATGCACACGGTAGAGCGCGGCATGCTTGTTCCTGGTGAGATAGTCCGCCGTGCAGACGTTGGCGGCCAGCATGCACTCCTCGATCAGCTTGTGCGCTTCGTTGCGCGGCGCCGGAACGATCTGCGTGATCTTGCCGTGCTCGTCAAATTCGATGGCCAGTTCGACCGTGTCGAAGTCGATGGCGCCACGCAACGCCCGTTCGGCGGCAAAGGCTTCGTACACTGCATGCAGCGTCTGCAGTTGCGGCAGCAGCGCCTTCATCGGCGGCGACTTGGCACTGGCCGGGTCGGACAGCAGCGCCCATACCTGCGTATAGGTGAGGCGCGCCTTCGAATGCATCACCGCCGGATAGAACTTGTAGGCCTTGATGGCGCCTTGCGCCGTCACTTCCATTTCGCAGGCCATGCACAGGCGGTCGACGTCGGGCTTCAGCGAACACAACTCGTTCGACAATTCCTCCGGCAGCATCGGGATCACCCGGCGCGGAAAATACACAGACGTGCCGCGCTCGCGGGCATCGATGTCGATGGCATCGCCGTCGCGCACATAGTGCGACACATCGGCGATGGCCACGATCAGGCGAAAATTCTTGCCCTTGCGCTCGCACCACACCGCGTCGTCGAAGTCCTTCGCGGTTTCGCCGTCGATGGTGACGAGCGGAAATGCGGTGAGGTCGACGCGGTCCTTGCGGTCGGCGGGACGCACGTCGGTGGGCAGGCGCTTGGCTTGGCGCACGGCCTCCTTCGAGAATTCGAACGGCAACTGGTGCTTGCGCAACGCGATCTCGATCTCGATGCCGGAGTCGGTGGCGCTGCCCAAGACTTCGGTCACGCGGGCCATCGCTTCGCGATTGGCGGACGGCTGCTCGACGATCTGCGCCACCACCACCTGGCCCGGCTTGGCGCCGCCCGTGTCGGCAGGCGGGACCAGGAAGTCCTGGCTGATGCGGCGATTTTCCGCGACGATGAAGAAGATGCCGCGTTCCTCGAACAGGCGCCCGACGATCTCGCGATTGCCGCGCTCCAGTATCTCGACGATCTCGCCTTCCGGCCGTCCGCGCCGATCGGTGCCGCTACGCCGCACGACCACGCGATCACCGTGCAGCACCTTGTGCATTTCGCGCGGACTCAGGAAGTGATCGTCGCCGCCATCCTCCGGTACCAGGAAGCCGAAACCGTCAGGATGGCCCTGGACTTTGCCGATCACGAGATCGAGCTTGGCCACGACGCACAGTTCGCCCTTGCGGTTGGTCAGCAACTGCCCGTCGCGCTCCATGGCGGCCAGGCGGCCATAAAAAGCCTCGCGCGCAATGTCACCGACCGCAAGTTGGGTTTCGAGGTCGGCTGGCGGCATGGGCGTGCCCGCAACCTTGAGGGCTGCGAGGATGGCTTCGCGGGAAGGCAGGAGCGCGGGATCGATATCGCCGCTGCGGGCACGGCGCGGCGCACTGGACGGGGCGCGTGCTGCAGGGCCCGCCGCGGGTGCCGCCGGTTGGCGGCGCGCGCGGGGCGCAGTGGTGGTCTTGCCCCGCGGGGCAGGTTTGATGGATTTGGCCGATGAACGGGGAAGCGGAGTTCGTTTTGACAAGATGGCGTTCTAAAAG
>JANMCS010000185.1:0-5219 GCA_031361405.1 Betaproteobacteria bacterium | reverse complement strand
GGTGAAGTGGAGCCCATCGATCCCGTCGCGGGCCACATCCCGGGCGCGCGCAACCGTCCGTTCACCAGCAACCTCGGTGCGGACGGCACGTTCAAGTCCCCGGCGACACTGCGCGCCGAATGGGAGGCCGTTCTTGACGGCAAGTCGGCTGACGTGGTCGTACATCAGTGCGGGTCGGGCGTCACCGCCTGCCACAACATGCTGGCGATGGAAGTAGCCGGCCTGCATGGCACGCGCCTCTATCCGGGTTCGTGGAGCGAATGGAGCGCAGATCCCGCGCGCCCCATCGCCAAGGGCACGGCCTGATCCACTGCCCGTTGTGGCGCTGACGCCCCGGCGTCAGGCCGCGGGCACATCGAGGGCCAGTGGCCAGGCGCCAAGCTCGCGATAGACCGGTCCCTCGGGACCCAGCTCCGATCCAACGAGGCACAAACGGTCCGCCGGCCAGCGCACCGGCTCGCAGCGCGCGCGTGGCTGAACCTGGACGCAGCGGCGAGCCAGCGTGACGTGCGGCCGGAACGCCCGTGCGTCCAACGCGAAGCCGGCCGTGGTCAGTGCTGCCGCCAGCGCTGCATGCAAGGCCAATATAGGTGGCGGCACCACGGATGGCGCCACCCAGGCCACGCCGGACGCCCGCCACGCACCCAGCGCGTCGAATACGAGCACGGCACCGCCACGTGGCATGCCCGCGCCCACCTGCTGCAACGCGGGCAACGCGGCGGCAGGGACATCGCCCAGGAAGGCCAGCGTCAGGTGCAGATGGTCGGACGAAACGGCGCGCCCGCGCGAGCGCCGGGCCACGTTGCGCGACAGGTCGGCAAAGGCCGCGCGCACCGCCGCGCTGGGCGCCAGCGCAAAGAACAGGCGCGCCGGACCGCCGCCGTCGACGTCGTCGAGCGGTACATCGGGAACGACCACGGGCGCATCCATGCAGTGTCAGACCACGAACCGCGGCCGGGGTTCGCGGACAAGGATGCATGACGCCCACGCGCGAAACGACAACGCCGCGAAATCCCCACCGGCAGTGGGGTCGCGGCGTCGGCGCCAGCCGGTTGCAACCGGGATCAGGCCACGTGCAGCTCCGACTTGGGCTTGTCGAAGAACTGCTCATCCTCGGTCGAGCCCTTGAGCGCCGTGGTGGACGCCGCGCTGCCCTGCACCGTCTGCGTCACGGCATCGAAATAGCTGGTGCCCACTTCACGCTGATGCTTGATCGCCGTGAAACCCTTGGATACGGCGGCGAATTCGGCTTCCTGCAGCTCGACAAAAGCCGTCATCTGGTTGTGGGCGTAGCCGTGCGCCAGGTTGAACATCGAGTAGTTGAGGCTGTGGAAGCCGGCCAGCGTGATGAACTGGAACTTGTAGCCCATCGCGCCCAGCTCGCGCTGGAACATCGCCACCGTGGCGTCGTCGAGATTCTTCTTCCAGTTGAACGACGGCGAGCAGTTGTACGCCAGCATCTTGCCCGGGAACCTGGCGTGAATGGCTTCGGCGAACTGGCGCGCGAAGTCGAGATCCGGCTTGCCGGTTTCGCACCAGATCATGTCGGCATAAGGCGCATAGGCGAGACCGCGCGAAACGGCCTGGTCAAGCCCATTGCGCGTCTTGTAGAAACCTTCCTGCGTGCGCTCGCCGGTGCAGAACGGCTTGTCGATGTCGTCGATGTCGCTCGTGACGAGGTCGGCCGCCTCGGCATCGGTACGCGCGAGGATCAGCGTGGGCACGCCCATCGTGTCGGCGGCGAGGCGCGCCGCGATCAGCTTGTCGACAGCTTCCTTCGTCGGCACCAGCACCTTGCCGCCCATGTGGCCGCATTTCTTGACCGAGGCCAACTGGTCCTCGAAGTGCACGCCCGCGGCGCCGGCATCGATCATCGACTTCATCAGCTCGAAGGCGTTGAGGACGCCACCGAAGCCGGCCTCGGCATCAGCCACGATCGGCGCGAAGAAATCCATGTCGCCGGTACCTTCCATGTGCTGGATCTGGTCGGCACGGATGAAGGTATTGTTGATGCGTCGCACCACCACCGGAACCGAATTGACCGGATAGAGCGACTGGTCCGGATACATTTCGCCCGCGATGTTCGCGTCGGCGGCGACCTGCCAGCCCGACAGGTAGATGGCCTTCAGCCCGGCCTTGACCTGCTGCATCGCCTGGTTACCGGTCATCGCGCCCAGCGCGTTGACGAACGGCTCCTCGGTGACGAGCTTCCAGAGTTTTTCCGAACCGCGCCGCGCGAGCGTATGTTCGATGTGGATCGAGCCGCGGAGGCGGACGACATCTTCCGCCGTGTAACCGCGCTCAATGCCCTTCCAGCGCGGATTCTCCGCCCAGTCCTTTTTCAGTCGCGCTGCTTCGAGGTCGTAGTTCATGGCTTGGAACTCCCATTGCGTCGGTCACGTCGTCCGCACCGCGCGGACGGATCAGGTTTTGCAGAGGCACGCGCCGCAGTGAAGCGGGCTCGTGTTGGATGAACCTTAGCAAGCGAAGGCGCGCGTTGCAAGCCCGAATGGCGCACTGCAGTAAAAAAAATGTATTCTAAATCAATCAGTTAAAATCTATTTCCGCCTGGTGGAATGAAACAGTGGATATTTTGGCCTCACCATGCTGCAAAGCATGTATATCTTATATAAGATATTGGACTTGGGTGATGAAGCCTTCGATCCAAGTCATTGTTTATCAGCGTTTTTTCTTAGCGCCGCCCCGGGGAAGCGCAACATTGATCTATTTCCGACGGGTGGATTTGTTTTCCAAGAGTGGGCCTGCAACGCGTAATCCGGCCGTTGCAGCCGCGCCACATCCGGCCGCGCCCGACTCGCGCGCCGTTTGCCGCTTCCGTTATTACCGCGCGCAATGACGAGCGGGGGAAATTGCGCCTACTATTGACGCCGTCGATGCGCGCCCGTGAGCGCGTTATTACCCCGAGGAGAGTCCCGTGCCCAAGCCGCTGTTGTTGGCATCGCTGTTGCTGATCGTCTGCGCGGGGCCGCTCGCGGCCCAGGGCGCGGATCCGAACCTCGCGCGCAACATCGCCGCCGGCTGCGCCGGTTGCCACGGCACCAACGGCGCCAGCCAGGGCGGCATGCCCTCGCTCGCGGGACAAGCCAGGGCCGACCTCGTCCGCAAGATGCAGGATTACAAGACCAACCGTACGCCGGGAACAGTGATGCCGCAGCTTGCGAAGGGCTATACCGACGAGCAGATCGAACTCATGGCCGGCTGGTTCGCCGCGCAGAAGCCCTGACCCAGGAGAGCGAAATGGCAATGCAACGACGCGATTTCCTGAAAGCCCTCGGTGCCACCAGCCTCGCGGCGTCCGCGCTGGGCGGATGCGCCGGGTCGATGCGCACCAGTCCCAAGGTGGTGGTGGTGGGCGGCGGCTACGGCGGCGCGACGGTGGCCAAGTACCTGCACATGTGGTCCAACGGCGCGGTGGACGTGACGCTGGTCGAACCCAACGCAGCCTTCATATCGTGCCCACTGTCGAACCTGGTGCTGGGCGGCAGCAAGCAGATTGCCGATCTCACGGTGAGTTACGAAGGCCTCGCGAAGCGCGGCATCAACGTCGTCAACGCCACGGCCATGGCGATCGACTACGAACGCGGCATGGTGCGGCTGTCCAACGGGCGCCAGCTGCCCTTCGATCGCCTGGTGCTCTCACCCGGCATCGAGTTCCATTACTACCTGGTGCCGGGATTGAGCACGCCGGCGGCGCAGGAAAAAGTGCTGCACGCGTGGAAAGCGGGGCCGCAGACCGTGGCCTTGCGCAAGCAAATCGAAGCGATGCCGGATGGCGGCGTGTTTGCGATCTCGATCCCGCGCGCGCCGTACCGCTGCCCGCCCGGGCCGTACGAACGCGCGTGCCAGGTCGCGTGGTACTTCAAGCGCGCCAAACCGCGCAACAAGGTGCTGATCCTCGACGGCAACGAAGACGTGGTCTCGAAGAAGGGCCTCTTCATGAAGGCCTGGAACGAGGACTACAAGGGCATCGTCGAGTACCGGCCCAATTACGTGCTGACCGATGTCGACGCCGCCACGTTGACCGCCAAGTTCGAGACCGCAGACGACGTGAAGGCCGATGTGCTGAACGTGATCCCGCCGCACGGCGCCGGCGCGATCGCCGCGCAGGCCGGCGTGATCACCGCCAACAACCGCTGGTGCGAGGTGGATTTCCTGTCCTTCGAGTCGATCAAGGTCCCGAAGATCCATGTGCTGGGCGACGCGATCCAGGTGGCGCCACTGATGCCCAAGTCCGGGCACATGGCCAACCAGCATGCCAAGGTCGCGGCCGCCGCGATCCTCAATGCGTTTGCCGGCATTGCGCCCAACCCGACGCCGATGCTCAACAACACGTGCTACAGCTTCATCACTGACAAGGACGTCGTGCACGTGGCCTCGGTGCATCAGTACGACAAGGAAAAGAAGACGCTGGTGACGGTGCCGGGCGCAGGTGGGCTGTCGCCTGCACCGTCCGCCGTCGAAGGCGAGTACGCGTTTGCGTGGGCAAAGAATATCTGGGCAGACGCGCTGACTTAGCGCCGCGTCTGCAACAGGCCCTGTAGGCGAGGCTTCAGCCTCGCGGGTGCACCGCCACGCCAACCCTGCGAGGCTGAATCCTCGCCTGCACAAGGTCATGGTCAAACGAACGGCGCCTCACGGCGCCGTTGTCTTGATGCCCGTTGCGACGAACCTAGACGACCGGTTCGACCTCCTTCGGATTTTCCTCGAACGACAGCTTCACCTTTTCGTCGGCATCGATGTCGATGGTGACCTTGCCGCCCGCGGTGAGGTGACCGAACAACAGCTCGTCGGCCAGCGCCTTGCGGATCGTGTCCTGGATCAGCCGTGCCATCGGTCGCGCGCCCATCTGCGGATCGAAGCCCTTCTTCGCCAGGAACTCCTTCAGCGCCGGCTTGAACGTGGCATCCACCTTCTTTTCGTGCAGCTGGTTCTCGAGCTCGAGCAGGAACTTGTCGACCACCTTGAGGATGGTCTCGTGATCGAGCGCCGCGAACGAGATCGTGGCGTCGAGCCGGTTGCGGAACTCGGGCGTGAACATCCGCTTGATCTCGCCCATCTCGTCGCCGGCCTGCTTGTTGTGCGTGAAGCCCATCGAGCTCTTGGCCAATTCGCCGGCACCCGCGTTGGTGGTCATGATGATGATCACATTGCGGAAATCGGCCTTGCGCCCGTTGTTGTCGGTGAGCGTGCCGTGGTCC
>JANMCS010000167.1:0-9772 GCA_031361405.1 Betaproteobacteria bacterium | reverse complement strand
CTCTGCACCGACGGGTTCTGGGAATACATCGACGAGTCCGCGATGGAAACGGCGTTGGCGGCCGCGCTGTCGGCCGCGGACTGGCTGCGGGTCATGGAAAGTCAGGTGCGCCAGCGCGGCGGTCCGGAACAGGATAATTTCTCGGCCTTGGCGATCTGGTGCACTGATCTGGAGCGGCCACGCGCGTCGGCCCCGGATTGATGCAATGCAACTTTCCCGCCAACATGGCACCCCAGCCAGCACGTCGCAGTCGTCAAAACCATTGAATATTGCCGGCGTTAAGGTGCAATATTCCCCTTTCCCGATCGCGCGCCGAGGGCTACGATGATCTTGCCGCACTGCGACAAGAGGCGGCAACGAGCCGGGGAACGACTCGGTCAATGGCAATGGAAAGGCACGGCATGACGGTGAAAACAGGGCGGTTCGGGCACGGTGCATGGTCGCAGCACGCTACGTCAGGCGGGATGCTGATGGCGCTGCTGCTGGCGGTCGGGTGCGCCACGCCGCCGCCGGCCCCGGTCGCGCCGGCGCCGGTGGCGCCGCCGCCGGTGGTGGTTGCCGAAGCGCCCAAGCCCGTTGCGCCGGCCGTGCCCGAGCTCACCCCGGCGCAGGCGAAGGCGCAGGCGCAGCGACTGGCCATCGAAACCATCGACCTCCTGCAAAACGGCGATGAGGCCGGTGCCCGCGCCAAGCTCGAGCAAGCGCAGGCGCTGGACGCGTCCAACGATCTGGCGCGCAAGCTGATGGACCAGATCAAGGCCGACCCGCAGAAGGAACTGGGCGCCGTGTCGTTCCGCTACACGGTGCAGCGCGACGACTCGATGTCGAAACTGGCCCAGCAGTATCTCGGCGACCGATTCCGCTTCTACATCCTGGCCAGGTACAACGACATCCACAATCCCAGCAAGCTCGCGGCCGGGCAAGTGATCAAGATCCCGGGCAAGGCTCCGCCGGCGGGCGCGGCAACCACGGCCGCGGCCACGCGACCGACCACGGCGGCCGCCGCCCCGGTCGCTGCCGAGTCCGGCGACGAAGCGGTCAAGCTCGCGTCGGTTGACGCCGCGACGCCGCGCAATGCATCGTCGGCGTTGATGCAACAAGCCGTCGACATGCAGCGCGCGGGCAATCTCGAAGGCGCCTACGACGCGTTGCGCGAAGCGGCCCAGCGCGATCCGGGCAATCGCGACGCCGCGCTGCAGCGCGACGCCGTGCGCGGCCAACTCGCGCGGCGCTACGAGCGCGATGCCACGCAGGCGTTCCAGCGGCAGAACCTCGACGAATCCATTGCCAAGTGGGACCGCGTGCTGGCGCTGGAACCCGGCAACCAGAAGGCCAAGCTCGAACGCGAGCGCGCGATCGATCTGCGCAAACGCATGAGCGAGAAATTCGGCGCCACCAAGCCGTAGCAGCCTGGTTGTTCGCGGGTTACCGGTAGGTCACGGTCTGGTCCTGGCGGTGGCGCCGGTGGTCGGCGGCTTGCGCAGGGCCGCAACCCGCGTCGCCCACGGGGCCTTGTCCCCGTACAGCACCGTCGCCTGGTCGTATAGATCCAGCGCTTCGGCCCGCATGCCCTTGTCTTCCAGTTCGCGCGCGCGATCGGCCACCACCTGCCCGGCGCGCTGCCGCGCGGCGCGACTGCCAGGATGCGCGTCGACAAATGCGCGCAGTTCGCGCAGGCCTGCGGCGGTATCACCGGCGCGGAACAATTCCACGGCCTGGTCGATATCGAAGGATTGGCTGTATTCACCGGCTGCGATCTGGTTTTGCGTCGCGTTTCTGATCGCGACCGCGTCCTCGATCCGGGCGCGATTCGCGCGCTCGGCCTGCACGCGCGCCATGCGCCGCCTGTCCACGTCGCGGAGCAGTCGCGCCGCGTCCTGGTGCTCGGGGTCGAGCGCCAGCGCGCGCAATGCGGCCTGCGCCGCGCGCTCCTGATCGCCCGCGACCAGCGCATTGTTCGCCACACTCATCTGGTCGCGCACGCCGGTGGCGATGCCCGCGCGCGCCGCCGCCTGCGCCTCCTTGTAGGTGGTGTCCCCCGACACCAGCAGCGTGAGGATTTGCCATTGCACGGCGGCCGTGGCGAGGTCACCGGCGCGCGTCGCATCCTGGGCGAGCTTGCGATGCCGGACTACCGCCTGGCGCTGGGCAGCTTCGCTCACCAGCGGCGGCACGACGGGTTCGGGCTCGGGCACGCGCACCGCGGGAGGCGGCGTGCAGGCAGCGACCAGCAGCACCATCAATGCGGCCGCAAGGCGCGACGCGCCACCCTTCCGCACGCACCGCATCATCGCGCCCCCATGCGCACGAACGTGGTCAGCTTGGCCTTGAATGCGTCGAGGTCGTCATTGCCGAAGATCATCGTGCGGCGGAGCATGAACGGATACGCATAGAAGGCGTTGCCGCCGGGCGTGACGGTCACGCCGTGGTTGACCTTCTGCTTCGCCAGCAACTCCACGACGTATTCGTTGACGTCACCGTACGGATACGCGTAGCTGAAGCTGTTCACGCCAAGCTTGTCCTTGATGGTGGCCACCGGGGCCTCGACCTCGCGCCGGATGCGCTCGCGATAGCGCGCGTCGGTCTCGCCCGGCAGCCGGAGCGTCAGGTTGGCGTGCGTCTTCGAGTGGGGCTGGATGTCGATCAGGCCGCCGGCAGTCATCTCCTTCATCTGGCCCCATGACAGCGCATCGCCGGCGCCGACGAAATCCGAATAGAGATAAACGGTGGCGGGAAAGCCGAACTTGCGCAGGATCGGCCACGCCATTTCAAAGCTCGACTTGTAGCCGTCGTCGATCGTGATCACCACGGTCTTCGGCGGCAACGCCACCTTACCTTCGAGGAAGCCGGCAAGCTGCGCCATCGGCACCACGGTAAACCCGTTGCGTGCCAGGTATTCCATCTGCGCTTCGAAGGCAGCCGCCGTCACGTTGAGGCGACTGCCGCCGCGCGCGCCGAAGCGGTGGTAGCACAGCACGCTGATGGTCTGGTAGCCGCTGGCATACACACCGGCGGCGTTGCGCACCTGCAGCGGCACCGCGACCAGTGCGCCGACTTCCAGTGGCTCGTCGTGATTGAACTTCGACAACCACCAGCCCTTGCCGGCATCGTCGAGAAAGCGCTGCGCCAGCGCGGCATAGGTGTCGCCCCTGCGCACGAGGACGAGCGCGAAATCGGCATCGCGTGCGACCACGCCGTCGGCCGGCACAGGCGCCGCCGCTGCACGGGGTGCGGGAGCAAGGGCAGGCGCGGCGGGTGGCGTCGGCGTGGCGCACCCGGCCAGCACGCCGGCCAGCACCAGCAGTGCACCCGTCAGCGGGAATACACGCATGCGGTCAGCTCGCCGGCGGGGATAAGGCTGCCGCGGCCTTCGCCGGGTCATGCCGTTGTTCGAGCGCCGCGGCGGTGCGGTCGAACTCGGCAAAGAGCTCACCGAATTCATCCTTGCGCTTGTCCGCGATCCGGTAGTCGTAGCGGCCGTTGGCAAGTTCCTGCAGTGAGTTGCGCAGGATGCGCGCCGGCGACGACAGCCGTTGCGCGAGGAAGTAGGTGCCGGCTGCCACTGCGGCGACGGTGACGAGCGTCAGGACCGCGAGCATCAGCAGCATCAGGTTGGCCACGGCGGTGAGCGGCGCGGCAAATATACCGAGCTGCACGCGGCCGATTTCCTTGCCCTGGAACAGCACCGGGGCCCCGAAGTCGATGACTTCGCGGCCGTCCTTGTTGAGAAAACTGTCGACCTTCACGCCCGCGTCCTTCGATGCCATCGGCGTGGCCGGCGGCGCCACATACTTTGCGTTGACCTGCGTCGGCGTGTTGCCGGCGCGGACGATCCCTTGATGGTCGACGACGACGATGTGATTGAAGTCCTGGCGTCCGAGCGTTTCCTGCACGAATACGTCCATCGCCGCCGCATCATCGGACAGCAACGGCACCGCGTTCTGCGTGGCCATGAACTTGGCAAGCGAGCCGCCATAGTCCTTCGCCTGGTCCATCATCGCGGCGTACTGCCGGTTGTAGAGCACCGTTGCCGTCAGCGTCATCGTGACGGCCACCAGCGCCGCCATGGCCAAGGCCCAGCGCACCGGCAGCGGCAGGCCGCGGCGGCCTTGCTTCTGGCCGTCGTCCGCCAGTTCACGGGCCACGGCCACCAGCGCCAGCGCCATTTCCTCGCCGGTCTGGAAGCGCTTGTCCGGTTGCTTCTTCAAGGCGCGCTCGACCACGCGGCGCAGGGAGAGCGGCAGGTCCGGGCGCAACTTGTCGAGCGGTGGCGGATCGGTCTTGGTGATCTTGTACGCGACGCTGATCAGCGTATCGCCGGTGAAGGGTAGGTGCGTGGTCAGCAACTGGTACAGCACCACGCCGGCGGAGAACAGGTCCGAGCGCGAGTCGACCTTTTCGCCGAGCACCTGTTCGGGCGACATGTAGTGCGGTGTGCCCAGCACGTTGCCGAGCTGCGTCTGCTGGGTGGCGTCGTTGCCGTCGTTGCCGTCGATCCGGCAGATGCCGAAATCCGCAACCTTGATCACGTTCGAGTCTGCCACGAGCATGATGTTGCCGGGCTTGACGTCGCGATGGACGATGCCCTTCTTGTGCGCATAGTCGAGTGCGCGCGCGAGCTGGACGCCGATCTCCACGATGTCCCTCGTCGACAACACCTTCTTCGACTTGATTTCATCGGCCAGCGTCTGGCCCTCGACCAGTTCCATCGCGATGTAGGGATGGCCCTGGTCTTCACCCACGTCGAACACCGTGACGATGTTGGGGTGCGACAGCACGCCCGCGCCCTTGGCCTCGCGCAGGAAGCGGGTGTGGTATTCGCTGTCGAGCCGCAGTTGGGCCTTCAGGAGCTTGATCGCCAGCGTGCGGTTGATGTCCGGATCGTAGGCGCGGTAGACGCACGCCATGGCGCCTTCGCCGATGATCTCGCGAATCTGGTACCGACCCAAACGCTCCGCGGGGGCTTGCGTGTCGTTGATGGCAGTTCCTATGGCATCGGATCGCTACCCGGTGGCGGGTCGCGCGCGGGGAGAAGTATGCCAGAAGCATGGCCTGCGGCGGTGGGTCCGCGCTCGAGTGCATAGCGCCGCAACGGGGCCAGCATCCGGAACTGCGCCGACGCCGCGCCGTCGCGTCCGTCGATCCGGCACAGCCAGGATTTGTCAACCAGTTCGGCAATGGTCGTCCCCGCCTGCTCGATATCGCCGGCGAACGCAGCGGCCGTTGCCGCCGCCAGCGTGAACGGTTCGTCCACGCTCGCCAACGCATGCGCCGCCATCCGCTCCTCGGCCGTGAGGTGGGCGAAACTCGCGGCGAGCGAGGCCTGCAGCGTCCGGCCATGAGGCGTCGCGCCGGTGCCCGCTACGTTCTCGGCAGCGTGGGCGAAGAGCCCGTCACGGATCGTCCGCGCGTCGAAGAATTTCATCCGTGCCGCGGCCAGTTCAATCGCCAGTGGCATGCCGTCCAGCGCCATGCAGATGGCGGCGACGATGACGTGGGTATCCGCATCCGGTGCAAACGCGGGCTGCACTGCGCGGGCACGCTCGACGAAGAGACGCACCGCCTCCGACTCGGACCCGCTTGCCGACAACGGAGGCAACGGGAATTCGCGTTCGCCCGGCACCCCCAGTGCCTGTTGGCTGGTGGCGGCGATGGTCAATGCTGGCGCAGCGGCCAGCAGCGCGGCCGCGGCATCGGCGCTGCCGTCACGCACGGCTTCACAGCCATCGAGCACGAGCAGCGTGCGCGCGTGCGCGACCTGTGCGGCGAGATCCGCGTAACGCGTGGCGGTGTCATGCATGCCGATGCCCATGCCCCGGGCGATCGCCGCCGGCAGCTCGTCGTCGCGGATGCACGCGCCAAGGTCGGCCCAGTAGACGCCGCCGGGGAAGGCGGCGGCCGCGGTATCCGCCACCTGCAGCAGCAGCCGGCTTTTGCCGATCCCGACGGGGCCGGTGACGGTGGTGAGGCGGGTGGCCTCCAGCAATGCGCGCAATAGCTGCATCGCTTCGTCGCGGCCATGAAAGGACGACAGGTGCAATGGGAGCGGCGGCGCTGGTGGTGGCGCGAGGCCACGCATGCGCGTCGGATCGAGCAGCGCGAGGTTCGTCGCGGTCGCATTCGCGAACTCCGTCACGCCGTCGATCTCGTCCCGGTCGAAACTCTCGATATAGACATGTTCGCCGGCCGCAAGGAATCCGCTGAGCTGGCCCCGGATGCGTAGCGGCCACACCATCGGAGCATCGACGGTGGACGCGAATTCGCCGGCAGGCACCGGCGCATGCGTGGCCAGCATGCGCTGCACGACGAGGTCCGCGGCAACGACATGCGTGGGATAGCGCGTGTCGTTGGCCGCCACGCGCACGAAGTCGCCGTTGTCGTCGCGGCGATAGAGCGCACTCCCGCGCGTGCCGAACAGCGCGTCGAAGCGCTTGACCACCGCCTGCTCGAGCTCGTGGTGGTCGTCGCATGCCGCCAGTTCATCCGCCAGCGCCGCCAGCGCGGCGCGATGTTCACGCGTATTGCGGGTGAAGCGGGCCTCGAGCGCGCGTTCGAGCCGCCGCTGGCCGAAGCCGAAGCCGACGGCGACCACGGTGGCAATGCCGAGGGCCAACTCGATGGTGACCGTGCGGTTGCCCGCAACGTAGTACCCGATCAGTCCCTTGGCTGCCGCCAGTATCGTGACGACGAGCAGGGACGCCAGCACCAGCAGCAGGTGACGGCGATTGCGGCGGTCGGCAAGGTGGCGCCCGATGCGATGCCGCAGCGGGCGGCTGCGCCCAGCGACGGACGCCGCCTGCGGCACCGCTGCATTGGGGGATGGTGGGACGTCCTTCATGGCACAAGGTCGCGCATCGGGCACGTGGCGCGCCAACGAGACCAATCGAGCTTAGCATGCGCCAAACCTCGTTTCGTCGTACTTGCGCGCCGCGATGGCGGATGCGGGCGGCGGTATCATGGCTGCCGCCATGACCGCGTCGCCGCCACTGCCCCCCGACCATCCGGAGCGCCATCTTCTTTCCGCCGAGGTGCACGCGCGTCCCTACGAGGCGCTGCAAACACCGGAGCGCGCGACCTACGTTGCCGTGTTGGTCGGGGCGGAAGCGCGCGATGCCGAGCGCACGCACCTCGTCGCGTTGTGTGCCGGTGCCGGCGTCGCACCGCCCGCGGCCGATGCCACCCATTTCTCGGCGCAGGTCGGCGCCGTGCGCCTCAAATGGGAGCGGCACACCGAGTTCTCCAGCTACACGATGTTTGCGCCCGGGCGCAGCCCGCGGCCGTTCAGCGAGCCCGCCGCTGCGCTTCTGCCGGCCGGATGGCTGGCGCGCATTCCCGGGCAGACGATCGTCGCGGCGCATATCGAGCTTGTTCGCGCGGACGCGCAGCCACCCGACGCGGCGCTTCTGGCCGCCCATTTCGATGGCAATGTGGTCGTCGGCGCCGATATCGGCGATGGGGCCGCCGGTGCGTTCACCGACTTTCAAACGCACGCCGATGGCTACGCGCGCTTCCTTCTGTTCGACCGCAGCCTGTCGCCGCGCCAGGCCGGGCGCATGCTGAAGCGGCTGTGCGAAATCGACGCGTACCGGATGATGGCGTTGCTGGCATTGCCGGTGGCGCGGCGCGAAGCGCCGCACCTCACCAGTATCGAGCGGTCGCTGACGACCCTCACCGACCAGATGACACGCGAGACCGGCGCGGACGAGGCGCTGCTTGGCGCCGTGACGGCGATGGCGGCCGAAGTGGAGCGCGCGCTATCGGCGACGCAATTCCGCTTCGGCGCCAGCCGCGCCTATTACGACCTGGTGCGTTCGCGCATTGTCGAATTGCGCGAGCGGCGCATTCCCGGGATCCAGACGATCGATGAGTTCATGACGCGGCGCCTGACGCCGGCCATGGCCACCTGCCTGTCGGTGTCGCAGCGCCTGCGCGATTTGTCCGAGCGGGTGTCGCGCGCCAGCGGCCTCCTCTCCACCCGCGTTGAAATTGCGCGCGAGAAGCAGAACCAGTCGTTGCTTGCCTCGATGGATCGGCGGGCCCGGCTGCAGCTGCGCCTGCAGCAGACGGTGGAAGGATTGTCCGTGGCCGCGGTCACCTACTATGCCGTTGGCCTGGTCGGCTATGCCGCCAAGGCGATGAAGGCCGCCGGGGTGCCTGTCGATCCGGAACTTGCGATGGGCATCGCGATACCGGTGATCGCGGTGCTCGTATTCGTGGCCGTGCGGCGCGCCCGCCGTAAACTTGCCAGCCCCTGACCCTTGAGCTGAGCCAACCCTTTCCGGTTTCCGCCATCGTTGCACGCTGGAAGCGCTGAGTTTTGCCGCGCCCGGTGAACTGGGATAGCATCACTGACACCCGCAATCGCTCGACTCCAGAACGGCACGCCCATGACCAGTGAAGCCACGCCTCCGCGGATGATGGCCCGACGGCTGCGCGCGCTGCTGCTGGTGGACATGGTCGACTCCGTGCGCCTGATTCATGAGGATCAGGAAGGCACCATCGCCCGCTGGCGCGAGTTCGTCGGTGCCGTCACCGGGCAGGACCTGCCCGCGCGGCGCGGCCGACTGGTCAAGTCGACCGGCGACGGCATGCTGGTCGAGTTCGAGAGTGTGCTCGATGCGGTGGACTGTGCCTTCGCCATGCGCGGGCGCATCGAGCGCAGCGAGGCGGCGCGTCCGCTGGAAGCGCGAATCCTCCTGCGCATGGGCGTCCATCTTGCCGATGTGGTGGCCGACGAGTTCGATGTCTACGGCGATGGTGTCAACCTCACCGCGCGCCTGTGCGACCTCGGCGGCGCGCAGGAAATCGTCGTGTCGGCGGCGGTGCGTGACCAGCTCACGAACAACCTCGGGTTGTCGATCGAGGATCTGGGCGAGCGACAATTGAAGGGCTTCGATCGACCGGCGCGGGCCTTCCGGATCTGGCCCCTGGGCGTCGGGCAAACCGGTACGCCAGGACGACCCCATCGTGCGGGAGGACGGCCCTCGATCGCCGTGCTGCCGTTTCGCAATCTTTCCGGCGACCCCGCCCATGATTTCCTGGGCGACCTGATTGCCGAGGACGTGATCGGCGATCTGTCACGCCTGACCGACCTCTTCGTCACCTCGCGGTTCTCGACGACGCCATTTCGCGACCAGCGCTTCGAGACGCAGAACATCGCGGATCTGCTGGGGGTGCGTTACGTGCTCTCCGGCAACCTGCAGACGTCGGGCAATCGGCTGCGGATGCGGGCGGAGCTCTCCGAAACCAACCCCGGCAACGTGATCTGGGCGGATCGCTTTGAAGGCGCCCTCGGCGACATCTTCGAGCTGCAGGACCAGTTGTCGCAGGAAATCGCCAAGCGCGTGGTGCCCTTCGTCCGTCACCTCGAATTGCAGCGGGCCCGCTCCAAGCGCCCGGAGGATCTGACGGCCTATGAGCGCACACTGCGGGCCATCGATCACATGCACCGCAGTTCGCGCGAGGACCTGGACGAGGCCAGATTCATGCTGGATGGCGCCATTGCGGCGGAGCCGCATTTCGTGGCGCCCCATGCATGGCTTGCCTATTGGTATGTGCGGCGTGTCGGCCAGGGCTGGTCAGCGGATCCGAAGCAGGACAGCATTTCCGCCAATCGGCACGCCGAGGCCGCGTTGGAGCTCGATCACAATGATCCGTGGGCGGTGTCGGTACATGGCCTGGTGGCGGCCTACCTCTACAAGGATCTCGAAACGGCGATCGCCCGCTACGATCGCGCGCTGGCGATCAATCCGAGTGCGGCGTCGGCATGGGT
>JANMCS010000147.1:0-15549 GCA_031361405.1 Betaproteobacteria bacterium | reverse complement strand
AAGGTGCCGAAGGATATCCAGGCCAAGGTGGCCGCCAAGCAGAAGGACATCCTCGACGGCAAGGTGAAGGTGGCGGTCGTCGAAACCGAACCGAAGTCGACGGCGAAGTAACACGCGTGCGTCACGTCGACGCCCCGGTTGCGACCGGGGCGTTTTCGTTTGGCCGGCAAGACTGTCGCCCAAACTGTAGGCGAGGCTTCAGCCTCGCTGGGTGGCTCGCGAGGCTGAAGCCTCGCCTACAGGACTTGCGCCTCTTGCCGTGACCACGCCTGTCCTGCGCCTGATGGGCATCACCAAGCGTTTCGGCACGCTGACGGCCAACGACGCGATTTCGCTCGACGTCGAACGGGGCGAGGTGCTGGCCCTGCTTGGCGAGAACGGTGCCGGCAAATCCACGCTGGTGTCGATCCTCTTCGGTCACTACGTGCCGGACGAGGGGACGATCGAGGCCTTCGGTCAACCGTTGCCTCCCGGCAATCCGGCGGCGTCACTCGCGGCCGGCATCGGCATGGTCCACCAGCATTTCACGCTGGCCGACAACCTGTCGGTGCTGGACAACGTGATGCTCGGCACCGAGCCGCTGTGGTGGGGTGTGTCGCATCGCGCCGCCGCGCGGCGCAAGCTTATGGCCACGGGCAAGCGCTTCGGCCTGCAGGTGGACCCCGATGCGCGCGTCGGCGCACTGTCGGTGGGCGAGCGGCAACGGGTCGAAATCCTGAAGGCGCTTTACCGCGACGCGCGCGTGCTGATCCTGGATGAGCCCACCGCGGTGCTGACGCCGCGTGAAGCGGAGTCGCTGTTCGAGACGCTGGCGCAGCTGGTGGCGGAGGGCCTGTCGCTGATCTTCATCAGCCACAAGCTGGACGAAGTGCTGCGCGTGTCCGACCGGATTGCCGTGTTGCGCGGCGGCAAGCTCGTCGCCACCTTGCGCGCGGCGGACGCCGACAAGGGCTGCCTCGCCGAATGGATGGTGGGCCGCGAGGTGCGCATGCCCGCGGCGGAGCCACGTGCGCCGGGCGATGTCGTATGCGCAATTGCCGGCGTGCGCGTCCACGGCTTGCTGCACGATGTTTCCTTGTCACTGCATGCCGGTGCGATCACGGCGATTGCCGGTGTCTCCGGCAATGGTCAGCAGGCACTGGCCGATGTCCTGTGCGGCATGCGCGCACCCGACGCCGGCAGCGTGCGCGTGGGTGATGCCGTAATGGGCGCATCACCGCGCGACTGGATTGCCGCCGGCGTGGCGCGCGTGCCCGAGGACCGGCATGCGGTGGGCACGATCGGTGACCTGCCGCTCTGGGAGAACGCGATGGCCGAGCATCATGCGACGCGATTCGCGCGTGGCGGCATGGTGCGCCGCGGGCCGGCCCGGGCATTCGCGCGCCGCGTCAGTGAGGACTTCGACGTGCGGTCCGCGCGCGGCCTCGACACGACGGTGCGTTCCCTGTCGGGCGGCAATATGCAGAAGCTGGTGCTGGGTCGCGCGCTGCTCGGCGCCGGCCTTGACCCGCGCGGCGGTCCCGCGCCGGCGCCGGTGCTCATCATCGCCAATCAACCCACGTGGGGCCTCGACATCGGCGCCGTGGCGTTTGTACACCAGCGGCTGCTTGACGCCCGCGCACGGGGTGCCGCCGTGCTGCTGATCTCGGATGACCTGGACGAAATCTTCGCGCTCGCCGATTGCATTGCCGTGATGCACGCCGGCCACCTGACCGCTGCGCGCGCCATCGCTTCCTGGAATCTTGCCGCGATCGGTCTTGCGATGGCGGGTTCCGCGCCCACCGCAAGTGGGGCTGCGCATGCGGCTTGAGGCGCGCGCCGATGTCTCGCGGGTGATGCTGGTCGCTGCACCGTTCGCGGCGGTGGCAGTCACGCTGCTCGTGTCGTCGCTGTTTGTGGCGTGGGCGGGCGCACCGCTCGCGCGCACCTTTGCGCTCATCTTCGAGGGCGGGTTCGGATCGCGCTTCGCCTGGAGCGAAACGCTTACGCGCGCCACACCGCTGATCCTGACCGGCCTCGCGGTGGCCGTGGCCTTTCGCGCGCGGTTCTTCAACATCGGCGCGGAAGGCCAGCTCTACGCCGGCGCGCTCGCCGCGGTCGCCATTGGCGGCATGCATGGCGGCGCGGGTTTCGATGCGCATCCGGCGTTGTTGTATCCGGCGATGATGCTCGCCGCGATGGTGGCCGGCGCGGTCCTGTTGCTGGTGCCGGCGCTGCTGCGCATCCGCCTGGGCGTGGACGAGGTGGTGACCACGCTGGTGCTCAATTTCATCGTGCTGCTGTTCGTGTCGATGATGCTCGATGGTCCGATGAAGGACCCGACGGCGATGGGGTGGCCGCAGAGCGTGGCGCTGCAGGACTCGCTGCAACTCGGGAAGCTGATCGAGCGCACGCGCGTGCACACCGGGTTGCTATGGGCGCTGACGCTGGCCGGCATGTTGTGGGCGTTGTTTCGCTACTCGACGTTTGGATTTGCCGTCCGTGCAGTCGGCGCCAATCCGCGCGGCGCGGCGTTTGTCGGCGTGCCGGTGGCGCGCACGATGATCGTGGTGGCGCTGCTGTCGGGCGCGCTGGCCGGATTGGCCGGCGCCATCGAGGTGGCGGGTCGGGCCACCTACGTGACCCTCGACATGTCGCCGGGTTATGGTTACACCGGCATCGTCATCGCGATGCTTGCGGGTCTGAATCCGCTGGGTGTCGTGGCGGCGGCGGTGTTCGTTGCCGGCGTGCTGGTGGGCGCGGACAGCATGAGCCGCGGCGTCGCGGTGCCGACGTATATCGCCGACGTCATCGTGGCCATCGCATTGCTGTCGATGCTCGTGGCGACGGCGTTTGCACGCTATCGATTGCGTTGGCAATGACGACCGCCGCGCTCGCTTTGCCCGCTGTCGCTGAGAAGGAGCATCACTCCGTCGATGCGGTCCGGCGCGATTGACATGATCACCGATATGCTCACGATGTTCGCCAACATCGACTTCTGGGTCGCCGTGCTGCGTATTGCCACGCCGCTGATCCTGGGTACGCTCGGCGTGCTGCTGTGCGAACGCGCGGGAGTGCTGAACCTGGGTATCGAGGGCATCATGGTGGCCGGCGCGCTGACGGGCTGGCTGGCCGTCTATCTCGGCGCGTCGCTGTGGGTCGGCGTGCTGGTCGCGGCGCTGACCGGTGCCGTCTTCGGACTGCTGCATGCGTTGCTCACCGTACCGCTCGCGTTGTCGCAGCACGTGTCGGGATTGGCGATCACGATGTTTGCCACCAGCGTGTCGTACTACGCCTATCGCGTGAGCTTTCCCAACGTCTCGACGCCCCCGACCATCACGCCGTTGGCGGAAATGGCGTGGCTGCCCATTTCGTTGCTGGCGAAGCAGACGCCGCTGACGCTGCTGGCGCTGCTGGCCGTGCCGCTCATCGCCTGGGTGCTGTATCGCACGCCCGTAGGATTGGCGGTGCGGATGGTGGGGGAAAATCCGGCCGCCGCTGAAGGCCAGGGACTCAGCGTCAATGCGGTGCGCACCGGGGCGATCGTGGCGGGGTCCGCGCTGATGGGTGTGGCCGGTTCCTTCCTCACGTTGTCGGCATTCAACGCGTTCTTCTTCAACATGGTCAACGGCCGCGGTTGGATCTGCGTGGCGCTCGTCGTGTTCGCCAGCTGGCGGCCAGGCAAGGCGCTGGCCGGCGCGCTGCTGTTCGCGTTCTTCGATGCGTTGCAGCTGCGCTTGCAGCAAAGCGGCGGCGACGGCATTCCGTACCAGGTGTACCTGATGCTGCCGTATGCTTTGTCGATTCTCGCGCTGGTTCTGGTCGCGCGGCGCGCGGCGTATCCGCAGGCGTTGATGAAAGCGTATAGGAAGGGCGAGCGATGATTGTTGATTCACGCATGCGCGAATTGGAACGCGCGTGGCGCATAGGTCCGTAGGTGCGGCTTCAGCCGCGCAGTCGCCACACGAGGCTGCAGCCTCGCCTACAGACCCGAACGCCGTGTCGTCCGGTTTCGTCAGTCAACATTTCCTGCGGTATCCGGCGGTATAGTCCTGCTTTACGGGAGCACCATGAGCAACGAAACGCAACCTGCCAAGCACATCCGTCTCACCTCGCATCCCGTTGCCGACGCGCCGGGCGTGCGCCCGCTCCGCTGGGGGCGCGCGGATCCAGCCGAGCGCGGCCCGGTCGTGGGCAGCACCACCAATCGCAGCCATCGCAACGTGATCGGCACGCACAGCGGCTCATATGGCGTATATCGCGCGCTGGCGGTGGCCGCCGGATCGCTCACGCGCGGGCACAAGCCCGATCTCACCAACACGATGCCCTCCGATCCGTTGGGACCGTATCCGGCGTGGGGCGACGCCGATCGCATCGTGTCGATGGATCCGTTCGGTGCCATCGTGGCCGAGGTGTTTCGCGCTGAGATTGCGGCAGGCGTGGATATCCGGCCGACGATCGCCGTCACGAAAGCGCACATCGACATGCCCGAGGTGCGCGAGGCGATGGCGGCGGGGCGCCTGAAACCCGATGGCCGCATCCTGCTCGACAATGGTTCCGCCGTGGTGACCAAGACGGCGATCGAGCCGGTGTGGTGGCTGCCGGGGGTGGCGCGGCGCTTCGGCTGCAGCGAAGCGGAGTTGCGCCGCGCGTTGTTCGAGGAAACGGGGGGCATGTATCCCGAGCTGGTCACGCGCAGCGATCTTGAAGTATTCCTGCCGCCGATCGGGGGGCAAACGGCTTATGTGTTCGGCAACCCGCATGACCTGGCCAACCCGGACGTCACGCTCACGATGCGCGTGCACGACGAGTGCAATGGTTCCGACGTGTTCGGCTCGGATATCTGCACGTGCCGGCCGTATCTCACGCACGCGATCGAGGAATGCATCCGCGGCGCGCAGGAGGGCGGTGTGGGTCTCGTCGTCTATTGCCGCAAGGAAGGCCGCGCACTGGGCGAGGTCACCAAGTTTCTCGTCTACAACGCGCGCAAGCGGCAGGCGGGGGGCGATTCGGCCAGCAATTATTTCCTGCGCACGGAGTGTGTCGCGGGCGTGCAGGACATGCGTTTCCAGGAATTGATGCCGGACGTGCTGCATTGGTTCGGCATCCGCCGCATTCACCGGCTGGTGTCGATGAGCAATCTCAAATATGACTCTATCGTGGGCTCCGGCATCGAAGTGGGCGAGCGCATCAAGATTCCCGATGCGCTGATCCCCGAGGATGCTCGCGTCGAAATGGATGCCAAGACCGCAGCAGGATATTTCACCGACGCCAAGTTGCCGGATGCGGAAGAATTGGCGCAGGCGAAGGGCCGCGGGCTTTGATGCTGCTTTCGTTCAAGTGGGCGCTTGCGCGGCTAAAGCCGCGCCTACAGGTAATTGGGCGCGGATGGTGACGTCCGAGGCGGTTGAACCGGTAACCGATGCGCTGCTGACGGTGGCGGCGATACGCGCGCGTTGCGGCAACATCGCGGCGGCAGTCGCCGCGGATCGTTCGCACCACTTTCGCATCGATCGCGATCGGCTCGACGTTACGGCCGAGCGCGTGGCCGCGGTCACGCGTCGCCGCTATCCCGACCTGGTGATTCCCTATCACAGCCGTTGGCGCCACTTCGAGGCGGGTGGCGTGAACCGCAAGGCGCAGCTCGATACGGCGTTGGCCGGACGCTCGACGGCCGACATCGCCCGCGCGCAAATCGACCTGGCCGTGGTGAGCGTGCTGCTCGACGCGGGGGCGGGGCCGGCGTGGTATTTCGATGAAGCCGCGAGCGGCCAGCGCTTCACGCGCTCCGAAGGCTTGGGCGTGGCGAGCTTTGGCGCGTTCATGGCCGGTGCATTTTCGGCGATGAAGGACGATCCCTTGCGCGTGGATGCCGCGGCGCTTGCGGCCGTCGACGCCGCCGGGCTCGCGCGCTGGTTCCAGGCGGGCCCCGACAATCCGCTCGTCGGCCTCGACGGCCGCGCGGCATTATTGCGGCGACTCGGTGCTGCGCTTTTGCGTGACGCCAGCGTTTTAGCGGGCGCGGCGCGACCCGGCGCGTTGTTCGATGCATTGACGCAGCACGGAACCAAAACGGCGGTGCGCGCGGAAGCGATCCTGCGCGCGCTGCTCGACGGCCTCGGGCCGATCTGGCTCACCGGCAACGCGATCGATGGCGTGGCGCTGGGTGACGTCTGGCGCCATCCGTTCGCGGGGGGCGCCGGCGAGACCGCCGGCTGGGTACCGTTCCACAAGCTCTCGCAATGGCTGACCTATTCGCTGTTCGAGCCGTTCGAGTGGGCGGGGGTCGAGGTCGCCGGTCGCGATGACTTGACCGGCTTGCCCGAGTATCGCAATGGTGGCCTGTTGCTCGACACGGGCGTGCTGGCGCTGCGCCAGGCGGACGCGGCGCAGGCGACGCACGCGGTGGGCAGCGAACTGGTCGTGGAGTGGCGCGCACTGACGGTGGCGTTGCTCGACGAACTCGCGCCGCGAGTGCGCCGGCTGCTTGAGGTGCCCGAGCTGCCGTTTGCGTGCATCCTCGAGGGCGGCACGTGGGCTGCCGGGCGCGAACTGGCCACCGAATTGCGTGGCGGCGCACCACCGCTCATCATCGATAGCGACGGCACTGTTTTCTGATCCCGAACCCAACCCTTCACGGAAGCTTCCATGCCCGCCAACGTTCGCGTCCTCGACCATCCGCTGATCCAGCACAAGCTGACGCTGATGCGCAAGAAGGAAACCAGCACCACGAGTTTTCGGCGGCTGTTAAACGAGATCGGTTCGCTGATGGCTTATGAGGTCACGCGCGACATGCCGATGCACGACGTCATGATCCAGACGCCCTTGGAGACGATGCATTCAAAGCTGATCGACGGCAAGAAGCTGGTGTTCGTGCCCATCCTGCGCGCAGGCACAGGTCTGCTCGATGGCTTCCTGTCGGTGGTGCCCGGCGCGCGGGTCGGACACGTCGGTCTCTACCGCGATCCGAAGTCGCTGGTGGCCGTCGAGTACTACTTCAAGATGCCGGGCGGCATGCCCGAGCGCGATGCGATCGTGCTCGATCCGATGCTGGCCACGGGCAATTCCGCCGTCGCGGCCGTGGAGCGATTGAAGGAAACCGAGCCGCGCTCGATCCGCTTCGTGTGCCTCGTGGCGTGTCCCGAAGGCGTGCGTACCTTCCAGGCGGCGCATCCCGACGTGCCGATCTATACGGCGGCGATCGACCGCGAGTTGAACGATCACGGCTACATCCTGCCGGGCCTGGGCGACGCCGGCGACCGGATCTTCGGCACCAAGTAGGACGCGACCATGGCCGATCTGCTGCTGCGCAACGCCACGCTGCCGGATGGGCGCACCGGCATCGATGTGCTGGTGGCGGCCGGTCGCATCGTCAACGTGTCCCCGCGGATCAACGCCGAGGCGGCGCAGACCATCGACGCCGAAGGCCAGTTGCTGACGCCGCCGTTTGTCGATCCGCACTTTCACCTGGACGCGACGCTTTCCTACGGCCTGCCGCGCGTGAACGCCAGCGGCACGCTGCTGGAAGGCATTGCGCTGTGGGGCGAGTTGAAGCCCGCGTTGACACAGGAGGCGATCGTCGAGCGCGCGCTGGCCTATTGCGATTGGGCGGTGGCCAAGGGCCTGCTGGCCATCCGCTCGCATGTGGATGTGTGCGATCCACGGTTGCTGGCGGTGGAAGCGCTGCTGCACGTGCGCGACAAGGTGAAGCCGTATCTCGACCTGCAGCTGGTCGCGTTTCCGCAGGACGGCTTGTTGCGCTCGCCCGGCGCACTGGAGCAGATGAAGCGTGCCTTGAAGATGGGCGTCGAGGTTGTCGGCGGCATTCCGCATTTCGAACGCACGATGACCGACGGGGCCGAGAGCGTGCGCATCCTGTGCGAACTGGCGGCCGCGGAATACCGCGCCTTCGACATGCACTGCGACGAGACCGATGACCCGCACTCGCGGCACATCGAGTCGCTGGCCGTGCAGACGCTGCGACTGGGCCTGCAGGGACGGGTCACCGGATCGCACCTGACTTCGATGCATTCGATGGACAACTACTACGTCTCCAAGCTGATCCCGCTGATGCACGAAGCCGGCGTGCATGCCATTGCCAATCCGCTGATCAACATCACGTTGCAGGGGCGGCACGACACCTACCCCAAGCGGCGCGGCATGACGCGCGTGCCCGAGCTCCTGGCGGCCGGCGTCAATGTCGCGTTCGGCCACGACTGCGTGATGGACCCGTGGTATTCGCTGGGCAGCGCCGACATGCTCGAGGTGGCGGCGATGGGGCTGCATGTGGCCCAGATGACGAGCCAGGACGGCATGCGCGCATGTTTCGATGCGGTCACCATCAATGCGGCAAGGATCATGGAACTTGACGGCTACGGCATCGCGCCCGGCATGCGCGCGGATTTCGTGCTGCTGCAGGCGCGCGATCCTGTCGAGGCGATCCGGTTGCGGGCCACGCGTTTGAAGGTATTCCGCGCGGGTAGAATCGTGGCGGAGACACCGGCGGCCACGGCGCGCGTCAACCTTCCGGGGCGGCCGGGGCAGGTGGACTGGCGCTCGTCGCGCTGACGGCGAGTTGAACCGCTGCCACTCCATCCAATTGCAACCATCGGATCTCGTCATCAATACAACTCGTGACTTCGCCGACCTGTTCTGGTGGGTCGCCCGCATTGTCATCGTCCTGCTTTGCCTGCCGGTCGTTTCTGCCGTTGCCCAGGTGCGTGCCCCCGTGGCCGTCGCCGGCCCCGACATCACGGCCATGGTCGCGGTGCCGGTCATCGTCGACGGCAGCAAGAGCCATGATCCCGGTGGGCAGCTCATCGCTTTCCACTGGACCATTGCCGAGGCGCCGTCTGGAAGCAGCGCGACGCTCGACGCTTTCGATCCGGCGCCATTGTTCGTCCCGGACCTGCGGGGAACCTATCTGTTGCAACTGGTCGTCAGCAACCAGGACGGAACGGCGAGTGCCCCTTCCACGATGGCGCTGATCGCGTTTGCCGGCAGCCCCTTCCCCAACGCGCGGGCAGGGAAGAACCGCCAGGTAGCGGTCGGAACGCGCGTCGATCTCGACGCCGGCATGAGCTTTGACCCACTCGACCGGTTCCTGACCTTTCGATGGACGTTGGTGTCGGCGCCGAAGGCGAGCAGGATCGGCGAGGCAAACATCATGCTGCGCGACAGTTCAAGGCCGTGGTTCACGCCGGATGCGGCCGGTGTGTACGCGCTGCGGCTCGAGGCGAGCAATGGGGAGCGCCTCTCCGAAGACCACCTGATCGTCACGGCAACAGCCGGCAATGTTGCGCCGATCGCCCATCCCGGCTGGTTTCAGTTCATCGAACGCCGAGCGCCGATTGCGTTGGACGGCACCGCGAGCTTCGATCCCGACGGCGAACCTTCGCCACTCGCCTTTGCGTGGAGCCTGGTGGCACGGCCACCGGACAGCGCGCTCACCAGCCATGCGATCCGCAATGCGAGCACTGCAGTGGCCGGCGTCACGCCCGATGTCGACGGCGCCTACGTCTTTCGATTGACGGTGACCGACGGCGTTGCGAGCGATGCCGATAACGTGCTGGTGCGGCAGTCGACGATCCGCGCGGGCGGCGCGAACGAAGCAGCGGCCCGCCGCAGCGCCGCCGCCGTCCACGCGACGCCGGCCGGAAGTCCCACGGCCAATCCCGAGGGCAGGAAGCAGCTGGCCAATTTCGGACTGCAGGTGCATCCCATTGTCTTGAACGTGGCCGCCGGGGACCGAGGTGCGGTCACCATCAGTTTGCTTGCACCGTCGTCGAACGCGGTTGCGGCCAGGCTCGATGTGGTCGGCCTCCCCCGTGGCGTTGCTGCCACCTTCGGGACACCGACACTCGCGTCGGGGGACAGCACGCTGCTGACCTTGCGCGCGGAGGCGAATGCGCCCGTTGGCCGTCATTGGCTGCGGATCACGGCCACCGCGATTTCGAGCGACGTGGCTGCCTCGAGTTCGACGCCCTTGCAGCTCAACCTGACGCCCGAGAATCTGGGAGCGGCCCGGCCGCCTGTTTGCGGGACGGCCGATGTGTCAGGGCTCAACTCCGCGATTTACGTGGCGCCCGACGGAAGTGACAGCACGAGTTGTGGCCGTACGGCCGCGTCGCCTTGCGCCAGCATTCACCAGGGCATCGACAATTGCACCAGGCGGGGTTGCGGCGTACTGGTGCGCCATGGTCTCTACAAGACCACGGCCACGATCACGCTGAAAGACGGCGTCAGCGTCTACGGCAGTTGCCACTTCAACGGCGCGCCAGTGGCGAACTCGGCGGCCGCAAGGTATCGCACGGTGATCGAGGCCGCGCCGGCCCCCGGCAGCCCGGCGCTGAACGGCGACGGGATCAACCAGCCCACCATCGTTTCCGGCCTCGTGATCGTCGGCAAGGACGAGACGGCAACGGGTGTCGCGGGCATCGCCAGCATCGTGATGGCGGCGAGCAGCAGCCGCGGCATCACCCTGACGGATTCGGCGCTGGTCGCGGGCAGGGGCGGCCCCGGTGTCAATGGCCGGTCGTTTCCGGGCGGGCCAGGTGGTCCCGGCCTTGAACCCAAGCCTGATGACAATTCTAACGGCGGCGGCGGGGCCGGCGGGCCGGCGTGCGCTGCGGCGCCGACCGGCGGCACCGGCAACGGCGGCGCCGGCGGCGGCTTCAACGTCCCCACGATCAGCGACTGCAACTACACGTGCAACTGCACATCCAATCCGGTCAGCTTGGGCAAGGCAGGACGGGATAGTGGTGCGGTCAAGGGTGGTCCTGGCGGCAGTTTCGGAGGCGCCGGTTGTGGTTGCGCCCGTGTGGACGACGCTCCGAGGGGTGCCAACGGAACGCCAGGCGACCCAGGGTCCTGCTCCAATCAGGGCGGCCAACCGGGCAGCCTTTTCGGCAGCTTCCAGGGCGCGAAGTGGATCGCCTCCGTCAGCGGCACAGGTGCGCCGGGTGCGGTAGGCAGCGGCGGCGGCGGCGGTGGCGGTGGCGGCCCCGCGGTGAATACAGAAAGTAATATCAGTTCTAATTTAAGGTACCCGGGGCAAGCGGGTGGTGGCGGCGGCGGCGGCGGGTGCGGCGGACCGGGCGGCACCGGCGGTGGTCAGGGCGGCGCCTCGATTGCCCTCGTGCTGGTCGATTCGACCATTGCCGGGGTTCCCGCAGCCAACAGTCTGGTTCCTGGACCCGGAGGTACAGGAGGCGTCGGTGGCGTCGGGGGAGTGGGCGGTGCGGGAGGCAATGGCGGCCCCGGTGAGCCTACTCCGACGGGTCCGTATTTCTATTGGTACATCTCCCCTAACGTTTGCAGCTTTCACGGCAACGGCGCTGGCGGCCCGGGTGGCACAGGGGGCCGAGGCGGTCCGGGCGGCGGCGGTGCGGGTGGCAACGGCGGACCGTCGCTCGGTATTGTGCTGGTGGCGGGCTCGCCCAATCCAGGCAGCGCGAGTGGCATCTATAGCGGATTCCCCGGCCCCGGGGGAGCGAAAGGGGTCGGCGGATTTGGCGAATACCGGCTCACCCCTTGCAACGGCGCAGACGGGGCCAATGGCCTGGCCGGCGGGAACGCCGCCGTGTGGGACGCGAAGTGATGTCTTACAGACTTTCCGTCATCGGGACGCGCCCATCGTGATCTCTCACCTTTCCATGCTCGTGCGCGGCCTCGGCGTGGCAACGATGCTGATGCTGGCAACGCCGGCAATGGCCGCGGAAGGCGCGTGTCCGCCGACGTGCGTTGGACAAACGCTCACGACGCCCAACTTCTCGCATCAGGACCTCTCCAAGGCCAACTTCGAAGGCGCGACGATCGTCGGCGGCGTGTTCATTCGCGCCAACCTGACCGGTGCCAACTTCAACAACACGACTTTCCAAGGGGTGCCCGGGCATCCAACGCAGACACCCGACTTCACGTTCGCCAACCTGACCAACGCCACGTTCGTCGGCGCGAAGTTCGCAGCACCTACCTATTTCACCTACGCGACGCTCACCTGCGCCGATTTCTCGCAGACCGACCTCAAGGACGGCAATGCCGTGTTCGGCGATGAGCCTCTGATCTATTCGTACGATAGAGCCAAACCCGCCGACTGCCGCGTGAAGTTCCAGGGCACCACCATGAATTGCGAGTTCATCGACGACTGGCGCAATTTCGATCTCACCGGCGCGAAGGTGCGGGCATGTCTCACGCAGGTTGCCGGTCGCGATTTTTCCTACGCGATGATGGCGCAGGTGAACTTCAGCGATGCCTATCTTGCCGGCGTCAATTTCGACCACGCGCAATTGCAGCAGGCGGTGCTCAGCCGGGCCAATCTGACCGGTGCCAACCTGGGCAACGCATTCCTGTCGACCGGCGACAACGGCGCGGGCGCAGCGACACTCGAGAGTGCGCATCTCAAAAACGTCAATCTCTCGAATGCCCAGTTGAGCGGCGTCACGTTCACGAACGCGAATTTCTACGGTACCAGCGCGGCGATCAGCGGGAGTTGCAAGGTCTCCAGTACGGGCTTTGCGCAGGAGTGCTCCACCGCCCACGGCGCGTCGATCACGGGCACGTCATTTGCCGGTGCCTATCTCTATGGCGTCGATTTCACCAATGCGACCATCAAGGGCGCGGACTTCACAGGCGCAGTTCTGACGGGCGCGACGTTCGCAAGTGCCAGCATCGCGGTGAACCCCACGAACGGTGCCGCCACCAAGTTCATCGCTGCCCACATGCAGGGTACCAACCTGGCGACGACCATCAGCAGCGGCGACATGACCAACGCGTTCGTCGATTTCGTGCCGGGAGGCAACAATGTCATGGTCGAGTTGAGTGGCAGCGTCCACAATGTGTTCGCGTGCGGACCCGCACCCTGCCAACCGGCGACGGGAGCCGATGTCTGCGTGGCCGTTGTGTACGGCCTGCCGACCTCGATCCCGGCGAGCAATGCGGCGATCACCTGTCCCGACGGCGCGACGGGAAACTGCGGCGCGGCCGGCGCCGCGAGTTGGAAGAGCACCCTGGATATCGGGACGGCGGGCAACGGCACGCCGCCGGGCTGGTACCCATTCAAAGCCGCCACGTTTACCGCGCGGGCGGCGCTGTCCAATGTCTGCAACAAGCAAGGCGTTGCCGCCGCGGTATTGAACTGGTAGACGCACCTTTGGGGAGGAAGTGTTGAGCAATTCGAATCCGAAGAACCTCGTGCGACACGCGCAATCGCGAGCCCGCGCGGTGTTTCGCGCCGCACGCCGGCGCGCCGAGGCGGCGACGGCGCAACCCACGTCCGCCGCGCGGCGCGACTTCCTGAAGGGTGCATCCGCCGCTGGGGCGATGGCTGGTCTGCCGATGGTTGCAGAAAGCGTCGGCGCACAGGACGCACCGAGCGAGGGGGTCAAGGCCAAGAGTGCCGATCCGCGTCTCGATGCCGCGCAGACGGTCACGCTGTTCTTCAATCTCACTCATCTCGACGGTGCCGAGAGGACGACGGACCACTACGTCTACATGGCGGGCCGCAAGTACCCGCTCGCACGCATTGCCGACGCGCCGCATGTGCTTGCCACGATGCGGCGCGGCAACGCGTTTCTGCGCCTCGTCGACGACGGGCAGATCACGCATCATGCCGTGGACGTTCAGGTCCCGCCCACCGGCGTTGTGCTTGCCTACCTTACGTGCAACGAAAACGCTGGTACGGGCGCCTGGGAAATGACGGGCATGTACTTTCAGGCGCCTCCGCGCAGCCTGGTGCGCGCCTATCGCGAGGCGCGCAAACTCGCGCCGACGGGGCCACTGCCGTTGTCGGGCAAGCGGCGCCTCTATGGCGTGCGTGCGGCGGCGTCGCTCAAGGACCTGCAGGACGAAGCGGCCCTGGTCGACACCACGTGCTTTGCCGAGGCCATCGTTGGCCTGCATCCCGACATACTCTCGATGGAACCCTCGAGCTTCAGCCACATCAAGAAAAATTACGTCAGCCAGGATGCCTACACCCAGGAACTCGGAATCCTGCAATTGCCGCGCATGGGTCCCGCGGTGCCGGCGGGCGCAACGAATGTGTCCGGCAAGACTCCCTGGGCCACGCTGAAGCCGTGGATTGACGAAGCAACGGGCCGACCGTACAAGAAAAGCGATGGCAAGCTGGACCAGTACTACCCCGAGTGGCATCCGACGCTCGGAGAGTATGCGCAGCCGGCGTTGGGCGCGATCCATCCGCTGGTACGGGACGATCCGAGCCTCGGACTCGACGTCACGCCGTACAACCTCAACAACAGCAAGGTTCGCCCGCCGATCGCGCATATCAACGGCAAACTCTGGGGGCGCCACGATGGCATTGCAACCATCGAACGGCCGGTTGCGCTGGCGGCCGCGGCCGGTCCCAAACTCACGTTCCGCAACCAGAGTGCGGAAACCGGGCTGGTGGTCACGAACCCGACGATTTCCAGCGCCGCCGACGGACGCGTCCAGATCACGCTCGACAACATTTCCAACTGGT
This sequence comes from Betaproteobacteria bacterium, assembly GCA_031361405.1. GTDB lineage: Bacteria > Pseudomonadota > Gammaproteobacteria > Burkholderiales > Casimicrobiaceae > VBCG01. The sequence goes on along the minus strand of JANMCS010000147.1, from coordinate 1,097 downwards.
TCCTGCGTTGGCTCGGCGCCTGGGTGCAGTTCTACGATGCGAACGGCAAGGTCATCCCGCTGAACACGCTGCCGGACGATACGTATCCCGGCGCGCCGGGCCCCTATCCGCGTGGCGGGATCGACCAGGACAACTGGATCTTCCTCGGCGCCGTACCGCCCGCTTTCACGCTGCTGGGCGTTCCCGTGCAGCCGGGCACGTTTGCACCCGTGGTCAACCTGCCGACATCGGCGTCGTCGATACGGATCATGTACACCGGCCTCGGGCTCTCGGGCTCGGCGCCGGAGAATGTGCCCTTCGTCATCTACGTCCCCGGCATCCTGATGACGGGCGCGTTCAACTATGGCGTGGTCGGCTTCTTCATGGCGGTCGGCGCGTCCGGCGCCGATGCGACCGTGAAGTTGGCCGTGAGCCTGGGCGGCGGCGCTGTCGCCCAGGCCATCCAGACGATTGTCGGCACCGTTGTCAATCAGAAAGGTTTCATCGCGGGCCTGACGTCCTTCACGATGGGGTTCCTCAAGATTCTGCACGACACCGGCCAGAAGACGTTGATCGGGTACCTCGCCGACGGAATCCTCGGCGAACTCGCGCTGAATGAGGTCATCGACTCCATCCCGGTGGCGGGCCAGATCGCGCAGGCGGTCGCGTTGATCACGGGCGGCATCCAGCTGGCCGAGACGTCGATCGAGGTCGTCATCTCGCCGGCCGCGTATGTATTCGACTGCGTTGCCACGCACGATCTTGCGGTCACGTTCCTACCTGACGTGAAGAGCAAGTATTTTCCGAATCCGGGATCCGGCAACACGCTGTACTACAAGGTCAGCTATCTGTTCGACGACGGCACCGCGCATACGCAAAGCAACGTCATCGTCCCCGACTATAAGGTGGCGTCAATCCCGATCACGTTCCGCGACATTCCGTATGGCGGGCAGGTAAGCGTCTCGATCGGATTCTACGTGCGCTCGCTCAATACGCCTGTCGGGCTCTCCGAGTGGTGCGCAGGCCACGCGACCACCGGACTCATGTCCAATACGGTGGACCAGCTCCCGCCACCGCCGGGTCCGGGCATCCCCGGCTTTCACATCACTGAAAACAAG
>JANMCS010000140.1:0-1306 GCA_031361405.1 Betaproteobacteria bacterium | reverse complement strand
CGGTTCGGTCCGGAACAGGTAGGTCAGGTGAAACGTCACGATTCCAAACGCGAAATGCGTCAGCACCAATTGGTCGAGATGGGGAAAGCCATCGGTCGCGCGCACCTGCACGTTGCGTGCGTGCGGGCCGCCGTCCCACGTGACCTCGATATCGCACACGGCCCCCAGTTCCCAGCCGTGGGCGTTGGCGATGGCCAGCGGCAGGCAGCGGTAGGCATGACGGTCGGGAATGCGGTCCATCCAGTCGCGCGAAGCCGGGGCCGGGCGCAGCGTGAGTGGTGCAGGCGAGAGCGCGTAGCAGGAAAGTTTCATCAAGGGGCGGGAGCAGGACGGAAGCTGCCCATTTTAGCGGGGCCGGTGGCGCATGCGCGGGCGCTGCCCGCAACCCGCGGTGCCGACACGGGATGCAACGCGTGCCGTGCTATGATTCGAAAGACAATTTCCTTTTAATTTCATCATCTTCCACGCGTGGACGCCCCGGTTCGCAAACGTTTAGGCGACATCCTCATCGAGCGCGGCAAGCTCGATGCGGCGGCGCTCGACCGCGCGTTGCGGCTGCAGCAGGAGTCCGGCGAAAAGCTGGGCGCGCTGCTGGTCACGCTGGGCGTGGTGGCGCAGCGCGAAATTGCCGAGGCGCTGGCGCAGCAGCTCGGCCTGCCGATGATGGACGTCGCCGCGTATCCCGAGTTTCCGATCCTCGAGGAGCGCGTCAGCGCGCGCTTCCTGCGCGAGATGCGGGCGTTGCCCGTGCGCGAGGATGACAACGAAGTCGCACTGGCCATGGCCGACCCCACCGACAACTACACGATCGGTGCGCTGGAAATGGTCACCGGGCGCACCGTGCGGCCGATGGTGGCCATCCCGTCGGAACTGGAGTCCGCGCTGGAGCGACTCTACGGCAGCGGCAAATCGGCGCAAAGCCAGGTGATCGGCGATGTCGAAACGCGTGTCGACGAGCTCGACTTCAACGCCGACGTGCAACAGCTGAAGGATCTCGCGTCCGAAGCGCCGGTCATCCGGCTGGTCAGTCTCATCATCACCAACGCGCTCGACATGCGGGCCTCCGACATCCACGTCGAGCCCTTCGAAAATCGCCTGTCGGTACGCTATCGCGTGGACGGCGTGCTCCACGACGTCGAGTCTCCACCGAAGCGCCTGGCGGCGCCCGTGATCTCGCGCATCAAGATCATGGCCAATCTCGACATTGCGGAACGACGCCTGCCGCAGGATGGCCGCATCCGCTTGCGTGTGCAGGGCAAGGAAATCGATCTGCGCGTGTCCACCGTGCCCACGATGCACGGTGAAT
>JANMCS010000125.1:0-10551 GCA_031361405.1 Betaproteobacteria bacterium | reverse complement strand
TGGCGAGTTCCACCGCGCGTGCGTAGTTGGCCTTGGCCTTCGCGGCCCACTCTTCCTCCACCCTGGCCTTCTGCTTCGATGCGGTCTCGTCCTTCTTGTCCGCCTTGAAGAGCGCCAGCAGTGCCTTGTCACCAATCTGCCTGTCGTCCACGACCGGTGTGAACGTCAGCTTGCGCGCCTCGTCGAGTTGCGGACTGGCCTTGCCGCCCAGGCGCTTCTCGGCCTCCCAGATCGCCTTGGTGGCCTGCGTCAGTTCCTTGTGCCGGAACGTGATCATCTGGTCGAACAGCGACACCACGACGTAGTAACGCGCCTCGGAGAGATCGGAATCGAAGTTGACCTTGGCCTGGATCGAACCGCTGAATGGATTGGGGTAGCCGGCCGGCGCCTTCGCGTAGATCGTCGGCATCACCGGCAGGCGGCTGATGTCCTTCTGCAGCAGCAGCAATTGGCCTTCTTCGGACAGCGCGTACTGGATGAAGCGCTTGCCGCCTTCGGGCGACTTCGCACCGGCCACCAGCGCGATGTTGGCAGGCACGATCGCCGTCACCGACGGGTAGACGAATTCCACCGGCATGCCGGAATTTTTTGCCGCCAGGCCGAAGAAATCGATCACGAGGCCGACGCCGAACAGTCCGTTGGACACGCCGTCGGGCACGCCGAACGACCGCTCGGTGATCGCCGCGCTGTTGCCGGCAATGGCCAGCAGTTGCGCCCAGCCCTTGTTCCATCCTTCGCCCTGCAGGATGGTCTCGACGGTCAAGTGCGTGGTGCCGGAACGCGACGGGCTGGAGATCGCCACGTGGCTGAAGTACGCGGGCTTCGCGAGATCCGCCCATTCCTTTGGCGGCGGGAGCTTGTTGGCCGCCAGGTAACGCGTGTTCCACATGATCCCGTAGCCGGCCAGCGCCTGCCCTTTGTAGAACCCTTCCGGATCGTTGATCGGGTACGAGCCGACCTTGTCGGGAATCGCGGCATTGCCGCCCTCGACCTTCTGCAGCAGCTTCGAACCCGCCAGCACTTCGAATGCATCGGGTGCGGAGGCCCAGAACACCTCGGGGCGGCTGCCCACCGGCTGCTCGCGCACGTAGGCGATGCCGGCCGCCGTGTTCTTGTTGAGAATTTCCAGCTTGTCGCCGGGATACTTCGCCTCGTAGGCCTTCTTGTAGGCCGCGGTCAATTCCTTGGGGAACGACGTGACGACCGTGACGGTGTCGGCCAGCGCGAACACCGGCACCAGCAGGATGGCTGCAAAGGCGATGCGTGACGGGAACATGCTTCCTCCAGTGGGGTGTACGGACGGACACCTTGTTTGTGGTGGCCCGAGTATTGGGGGTTCGGTGCAACGGGTCAATCCGGATTGTGACAGCGCGCGCCCCCGACCTGAGGTATAAAGCGGCACTTGCGGTTCAACGATGCCAGGAAGGGCGCTGCATGAAGGATCCCATCAGCAAGAAAGTCGATCTTGGCCGCTGCGGCGAAGTGAAGTTGCACGTGTCGGGCAGCCGCAAGCGGCTGCTGATCGAGTTTGAAGTCGACCCCGAGGGTTTCGACAAGTCCGGACTCAACGCCTTCATCGATGCGTTGAAGGACATCCGCGAGAAGATGGAGCGCTAGGCGCGGATCTGGCGGATGGTGACGACTCCGATGCCCAGCGGCGACAACGTTACGTCCAAGCCCGTCGTCGCGGTGCTCGGCAACCTGCGCGTGCTGCTGCTCGATTCCATCACGTGGGTCGAGGCCATTGACACCGGCCAGATCATCATCAGCGGCTCGCACGGCGGGCGCAGCGCCGCCGAATACGCGATCCTGTTTCCGCTGGCGCTGTGCTGCATCAACGATGCGGGCGTGGGCAAGGATCGCGCCGGTATCGTCGCGCTGGACATGCTGGAAGCGCGCGGCACTCCCGGAGTTGCGTTCAGTCACGATTCCGCCCGCATCGGCGAGGCGCGCGATGCGTGGAACCACGGCGTGATCTCGCATTGCAATCCCCGCGCAGTGGCGCTGGGGTTCCACGCGGGTGGCCACTTGCGCGCCGCCATCGAGCGCGTGTTCGGCGCGCGCTGACCCGTTCAACGTCGCGACCCGGCTACAGTTTGTGCGAGCGATCGCCCTGCGCAAATCCGGGCCACGCGATGCCATCGCTCTTCGCCAGCGCCAGCACCTTGAAGGATTCCCCCATCTCCATCGGCGCCAGCAACTTCTGCACCGCGGACGCCGCCCGCAGATAGGCCGCAGACGTCGGTTCGCCGGTGTCGCGCAATGCGTCGAGCACGCCGGCATTGACGAGAAACGCGGCCTGTGGCGCAAAGCCCGCCAGTGACAATCCCGCGTCGACGCCCGCCAGCGAGACGGCGGTGAAGTCGACATGCGTGGTGAGGTCGGCGAGGCCCGGCCATACGAAGGGATCGGTGGTGGCGCGATGGCGGTATTGCGCCAGCAACGTGCCGCCATCGCGATCAGGCGCGTAGTACTCCCGCTGCGGATAGCCGTAGTCGACGATCAGCAGTGCGCCGCCGCGCATCCGTCGCGCGAGTGTGCCAACGAGCGCTTCCGCGGCCGGATTGATTTCGCTTGCGTAGTCGATGCCGGGTGGAAAGCGTTCCGTGGCCATGGCCATCAACGCGGCGTCCTGCAGGGGTCGCTCCGACCACGTGAGCGCGGGTGACGCGACCACGCCGCGCTCGAACCAGTCGCCGCTGCGGCGAACCACCAATCGCGGCGGGATCGCGTCGAGCACCTCGTTCATCACGATCGCGCCATCGATGCGCTCCGGCAGCGCATCCAGCCACCTCACGCGCGCCGCATGCGCCGGCGCGCGCGCCTTCAGCGTGGCTTGCTGGCGCTCGCGCAGGTCCGGGCTGACATCCAGGATCAGATACTGCGCCGGCAAGCCATCGCGCGCCGCCAGCGCGTTCAGCAAGTCCGCCGCCAGCGCGCCACTGCCCGCGCCGAGTTCGAAGATCTGTCGTTCACGCGTGGCCGCGAGGATCGGCGCCACCTGCGCGGCCAGCGCCGCGCCGAAGAGCGGCGTCATTTCCGGCGCGGTGACAAAGTCGCCGTCCGGCCCAAATTTGCGCGCGCCCGCGACGTAATAGCCCAGTCCGGAGGCATAGAGCACGTGCTGCATGTAGCGCTCGAACGTGATGGATCCGCCCGCAGCAGCGATCACCTCACGCAGCGCGGCGACGACGGCCGCGCTGTGCGCGCGGGCATCAGGATCGGGATCGGGCAAGACGGAAGGCAACGCGGTGCGCATGCGTGTCGAGGGCGCGCCGAAGTGGCAGCGCCGGGGTGATGTGCTAGTGTGCCGGAAGTCTAGCGCCGGAGCGCCGCGTGCAGGGAAAAGTCGTCTTGATCACTGGCGGAGCCAAGCGTGTGGGGGCAGCCATCTGCCGCCGGATGCACGCTGCCGGCACGAACCTGATGCTGCACTACCGCGCCTCCGGTGGTGAGGCCCGGCTGCTGCAGGCCGAATTGAATCATGCGCGGCCGAACTCGGTGGCGTTGATCCAGGCCGACCTGCTGCAGACCGCCAAGTTGCCGTCGCTGGTGGACCAGACATTGCACACCTTCGGCCGCCTCGACTTCCTGGTCAACAACGCGTCGTCCTTCTTTCCGACGCCCATCGGCGACATCGGGCTCGATAACTGGAACGACCTGATCGGCACCAACCTGCAGGCGCCGTTGTTCCTCGGGCAGGCCGCGGCGCCGGCGCTGCGCAAGGCGAACGGCGCCATCGTCAACATCGCGGATATCCACGCCGACCGGCCGCTCAAGAGCTACGTCGTCTACTCGATCGCGAAAGCCGGGCTGATCGGGCTTACCCGGTCGCTGGCGCGCGAATTGGCGCCCGAGGTCCGCGTCAATGCCGTGGCGCCGGGGCCGGTGCTGTGGCCGGACGACGAATCCTTCGACGAGCTCTCGCGCCAGCGCATCATTTCGCACACGCCATTGAAACGCGAAGGCACACCCGAGGACATTGCCGGCGCCGTGCATTATCTGCTGGCGGAAGCCGCCTATGTGACCGGGCAGACGATCAACGTCGACGGCGGCCGCAACATCGCGATCTGACGCGCCGAGGTAACGACCGACTGCCGCCTACCGCAAGCGAGGGTTCGGTTTCGCGGATAATCCGCGACGTCAAACCTGCCTCCCGTAGGCGAGGCTTCAGCCTCGCGGGTCATCCGTAGAATCATCCCTGCGAGGCTGAAGCCTCGCCTACAAGCGTCGACAAGTCGCTCGCGGGTGCGCTCGCGCTGCGGATCGCCATCACCTTCGCAGCCAGCGCCTCGAGATAGGGGTCGATGATGCCGTGCGTGATCAGCGCCACGCGCGTGCGCTCGAAATAATCGAACGACGATCCGAACGCCCCTTGCGCGGAGGCGAGTATCCGCGCCTCCTCGTCCAGCGACAGCCGTCCGGCGTAATGCGGATGCGCATGGCGGACGGTGAACGCGAGTGCCACCAGACGCCGATCGCCCGACTGCACGGTGACCCAGCGCGGATGGTAGGAACCCACCACCATCTCCCGCCGCCACAGCAGATGCAATTCGTCGAGCGCCACGGGTGCCGGCAGCCGATATGCAACGCCGGTGCATGCACCACCGCGATCCAGTCCCAGCACCAGGCCCGGCGCACCCGGCCTGCCGCGCGCCGCCATCGAATGCAGGCAAAAACGGCGGTGCACCCCGCGGACGATGCCGGGCCGCGACTCCGCAAACGGAAAGAGCGGGTTCCACAACAACGACCCATAGGCGAAGACCCACCAGCCGGCGCCCTTGGGCCGGAGCGCGAGCGTGGTCGTGAGCGACTCGGACAGCTGCACGTCGTTCAGCGCGCAGCCCGTTTCGCCGACCGCTGCCAGGTAGAGATCGCGCATGCGGCCCGACTCGAGGTCGCCACGGCACAACGTGGTCGGATCACTCTTCGGCATGCGGGTCACGTTGCAACCTCTTGATATCGATGTTGGCCTGCCGCCGCTTGGCCGCGGTGGTCTTGCCGTGCGGTCCGCCCTTGCCCAGAAGCGGCGAGCGAGCGACGGCGTTGCGGATCTTTGGCACCGGCGGCGCGTGCAACTTGGCGCGTTTCATGGTCTGGATACGCTCGCAGTGTGCGCCACTACACGAGTCCCCGGTATGGCAGCCGCGCCTCGCACCATGCCGCTACCGCGAGCAGGCGATCGTCGCACCCGCGCGGTGCTGCCAATTGCAGTCCCATCGGCATGCGCTCCGCAAAACCCACTGGCAGGTTGAGCGCGGGAAAGCCCAGCAGCGACCACAACGTGCAGCACGACGGGTCGCCGGTGGTGGCGAGGCTCCACGGCGCGGGACCAGGGGCCGAAGGCGCCAGGATCGCATCGAACCCGCTGGCCCAATCGGTGAAGAATGCGATCGCGCTCGCGCGCGCGGCCATCGCGGTGGTGTAATCCTGCGCCGAAATTGCGGCCCCCTCGTCCAGTGCTGCGTTGAGCGCCGTGCTCATGCGCGCGCGTTCACGCTGCTGCAACGGCTGCAGGGCCTGTACGCCCTCGTAGAGCATGATCGTGCGATGCAGGCGGTTGGCCTCGCGCCACAACGCGGGCACATCCCGCGGAACCACATCGGTGCGCAGGCGCAATTGCGTGACCGCCGATTCGACCACGGCGTCGGCGTGGCAATCGAGCTGCGTCCACGGAAAATCGCCGATGTAGGCTAGGCGCGGCGTGCGCGACAGCGGCGGCGGTTCGGCATGGATCAGGCCCGGATCGGCCAGCACGCTGGCCAGCCGCGCGGCATCGGCCACGTTGCGCGTGAAGGTGCCGATGGTATCGAAGGTGGGACTGAAGAGGTGCGCGCCGGCAAAGGGAATTGCCTCCAGCGTCGGCTTGAAGCCGACCACGCCGCAATAGGCGGCCGGGCGCACGACCGAACCGTTGGTCTGCGTGCCGATCGCGGCCGCAACGTGTCCGGCGGCGACCGCCGCGGCCGATCCGGCCGACGAGCCGCCGGGCGTGTGCGCCGGATCCCACGGGTTGCGCGTCTTGGATGGGTCCATGTACGCAAACGGCGTGGTCGTGGTCTTGCCGAATACAAAACCGCCGGCGTCGCGCAAACGCGCGATGCAGGCGGCGTCCACACTTGGCTGTCGCGCCGCGAAGATCGGCGTGCCGATGGCCGTGGGCAGGTCGCGGGTGTCGATGATGTCCTTGACGCCGACGCCGATGCCGGCGAGCGGCGCACCGGCCACCCGCGGTCGCGACGCCTCCGCGCGCACCAGCGCCGGATCGAGCGCGGCCCACGCATCGATGGCCGCATCGGTGGCGGCAATGCGCGCGAGCTGCGACTCGGCCAGCGCCAGCGGCGTGATCGTGCCGGCGGCAATCGCGGCCGCGGTCTCGAGCAGCGTCCAGCGCCAGGGCTCGTGGTCGCTCATCGCTCCACCCCGGTGGCTTCGATCCGCACCAGCGGCACCACCGTCGGCACGCGCGGCTTGCGGGTGAGGAACAACGCCTGCAGGTCGTTGAGAAAGCGCTGGCCGAGCGGCGTGGCCTTCAGCGTGGCAGGATCGGGATCGAGCAGGCCGCGCCGCACCCCTTCGGCCAGCGGCTGCGCAATCAGCGCCAACGGAAAGCCGGTGCGCTCGGCGAACAGCGCCGCGGGCACTCCGTCGGCAAGACGCAATGCGTTGAGCATGAACTCGAAGCCGACATCGTCGCGCGCGACCTCCACGGATTCCTGCACCGGCGTACCCGCCGCCGCCTGCTCGAGATAGTGCCGCGGCTGCTTGTACCGCAGGTGGCGGATCATCCGGTCGGGCAGCGACAGCTTGGAATGCGCACCCGCGCCGATGCCGAGATAGTCGCCGAAGCGCCAGTAGTTGGCGTTGTGCGCACACTGGCGCTGCGGCTTGGCGTGCGCGGACGTCTCGTAATGGGCATAGCCGGCGCGCGACAAGGCCGCATCGACGGCATCCTCGATGTCGGCGGCAGTATCGTCGTCGGGCAATGGCGGCGGATAGCGATGGAACAGTGTGTTCGGTTCGAGCGTGAGGTGATAGAACGAGAGGTGCGGCGGCGAGAACGCCAGCGCAGCGGCAAGATCGGCTTCCGCGCCGGCCACGGTCTGGTTGGGCAGCGCATACATGAGGTCGAAGTTGACGTTGCCGAAGATCATCAGCGCGGCCTCGGCGGCGCGTCGCGCTTCGTCAGCATCGTGCACCCGGCCCAACACCTGCAGCTGCACGGGATCAAAACTCTGGATGCCCAGTGACAGCCGATTGACGCCCGCGGCAAAGAAATCGGCGAACTTCTGCCGCTCGAAGGTGCCCGGATTGGCCTCGAGCGTCACCTCGGCATCGGGCAGCAACGGCACGCGCGCGCGGATGCCGGCCAGCAGGCGGTCGATGGAGGCGGCCGAGAACAGGCTGGGCGTGCCGCCGCCGATGAAGATCGACACCACCTTGCGGCCCCATATCTGCGGCAGCGCGAACTCGAGGTCGGCCAACAGCGCGTCGACATAGGCATCCTCGGGCACCGCCGCCGGCGCTTCGTGCGAATTGAAATCGCAGTACGGACATTTGCGGATGCACCACGGAATGTGCACGTACAACGCGAGTGGCGGCAGCACGTCGAAGTGCGGCCGCATCTGCGGCGCCGGCACGACGGTGGCGACTGGCGGGCGCGTCATCGTTGCTGTGCCGCGTCGAGTTTGGCCACCAGCGCGCGGATGGCCTGGCCGCGATGCGACAATGCGTTCTTCGCTTCGAGATCGAGTTCCGCGCCGGTAAGCCCGGACGCGGCGTCCAGAAAATAGGGATCATAGCCAAAGCCGCCGCCACCGCGCGGAGTATCGATGATCGTCCCGCGCCAGATGCCTTCCGCGATCAGCGGCTCGGGATCGAGCGCATGGTGCACCAGCACCAGCACGCAATAGTAGTGCGCGCTGCGGTCCGCCACGCCGCGCAGTTCGCGCACCAGCTTCGCGTTATTCGCGGCATCGGAGCGCTGGTCGCCGGCATAGCGCGCCGAATGCACGCCCGGCGCGCCGTCCAGCGCCGCGACGCACACGCCGGAATCGTCGGCCAGCGCGGGCAGTTGCGCCAGCGCGCTGGCATGCCGCGCCTTGGCCAACGCGTTTTCGACAAAGGTGACGTGCGGCTCCGGCGCGTCGGGAATGCCGAGCTCGGCCTGGGGCACGACGTCGATGCGGAGTGGCGCCAGCAGCCGGGTGAACTCGCGCACCTTGCCCGGATTGTTGGACGCCAGCACCAGCCGCGTGATCACCGCGCCAGCGCCGCCGTCTGTGCAGCGAGCAGCCCGCGGATGCCGCCTTCGGCCAGGCGCATCAGTGCGTCGAGCTCGGGCCGCGTGAAGGGCGCGCCCTCCGCCGTGCCTTGCAGTTCGACGAAGCCGCCACCGGCGGTCATCACGACATTCATGTCGGTGTCGCACTGCGAGTCCTCGCCATAATCGAGATCGAGCATCGGCACGCCGTCGACGATGCCCACCGACACGGCGGCCACGAACTCGCGCAGCGGCGCGCCGGTGACGAGTCCGCGTTCGCGACACCACGCGATGGCATCCGCCACCGCGATGCAGGCGCCGGTGATCGACGCGCAGCGCGTGCCGCCGTCGGCCTGCAGCACGTCACAGTCGATCTTGATCGTGCGCTCGCCCAGCGTCTTCATGTCGGTGACGGCGCGCAGGCTGCGGCCGATCAGCCGCTGTATGTCCTGCGTGCGCCCGGATTGCTTGCCGTCCGCCGCCTCGCGCTTCATCCGCGTGTTGGTCGAGCGCGGCAACATGCCGTATTCCGCAGTCAGCCAGCCTTGGCCCTTGCCCTTCAGGAATGACGGCACGCCCTCCTCGACGCTGGCGGTGCACAGCACGTGCGTATCGCCCATCTCGATCAGGACCGAGCCTTCGGCGTGCCGCGTGAAGTTGCGGGTGACGCGGACGGCGCGCAATTGGTCGGCCTGGCGGCCGGTAGCACGGGAGACCATGGGCAGCGGCCTGGGGAACGGGGAAGAACCCTGATTATAGCGGCGATGCCGGTCCCAACGCCGCGGTGAGCCCCTGCTGCAGCGTGAACGGCGGCGTCCAGCCGAAACGCGCGCGGAAGGCACGGTCGTCAACTTCGAGTGAGCCCGTCAGCCGCGCCAGCGTTTCCTCACGGCCCAGTGCGGCGGCCGCTGTGTGCAAAATCCGAGGCGGCAACGCGAACAAGCGTGCCGGCACGCCCACCGCGACGCCGATCGCGCGCGCCAGCGCGGGCGTTGCCACCGCGGCGCCATCGGCCAGCAGCCAAGTCGTGCAGCGGCCTGGCGCGGTCGCGTCGACGTCGGTCAATACCGCTGCCAGCGCGTCGGCCAGGTTGCCGACACCGAGCAGGCTGCGGCGGTTGACGATGCCGGCCAGCGGCAATGGCATCCCGCGGCGAATGGCGCGCGCCAGCGCGGCAAAATTGGCCTTGGCCGCCGGTCCGTAGGTCAACGGCAGGCGCAACGCGGTCACCCGCAAGCCGGTGGCCGCAGCCACCTGCGCGAGCGCGGTTTCGGCCTCCCACTTGCTGCGCGCGTAGGCATCCTGCGGCTGCGGTGTATCGGACTCGCGAAAGGGCCGGCCCGACAGCGTGGCTTCGCCATTGACCTTGATCGAGCTCGCGAAGACGAAGTGGTCGATGCCGCAGACGGCGGCGGCGCGGGCCAGGCGCTCCGTCAGCTCCACATTCATCGTGCGATACGCCGCCGGTGCATCGGCGCGCGCCGGCACATGCACGCGCCCGGCCAGGTGCACCACGGCGTCGGCGTCGCGCAGCATCTCGGCCAACGCATGCGTATTCAGCGGCGTGAGATCGCCGATGACACGGATCTCCACGCCCTCGGCAGGGGGCGAGGCGTCGCGCACCAGCCCGCGCACGGCAAAGCCGCGCGCGGCGAGTGCCGGCATCACCGCGCGCCCGATGAAGCCGCTGGCACCGGTGACCACCACGCGCCGTCCCGCGCTCGCTAGAACCATTTCCAGCCGTGCAATCGATAGAAGCGGAGGCCGCTACGCACGAACCAGTGGACATGGCGGGTGCCCTTGCGAGCGGCACCGCCGCCGTGGTGCCCGATCTGCACGCTGGGCACGTACGCGGTCTTGGTGATGCGGTTCAACCGCACGCTCCAGTCGAAGTCCTCGAAATAGAGAAAGAATTTGGGATCGAACCCGCCGGTCTTGTCGATGGCGGTGCGCCGGACCAGCATGAACGCGCCCGACAATGCGGGAATGCCGACCAGTTCGCGCGGCGGCTCGACATCCATCATGTCGCGCATCTCGTAGCGATGCAGGCGGCCGCGAAACATTTGTCGCACGAACCCCGGCGCGAAACCGCGAAGTAACAGGTCGAACACCGCGGGTTAGCGCTTGCATAGATATTCGCGGCGACCGTCGGCACCGTGCACCTTCGGCGCCAATGCGCCGACGTCCGGATGCGAGTCCAGCCAGCGCACGCCATTGGCCAGCGCATCGGGCGCCAGCTCCACGTCCGGATTGAGCACCAGGTGGTAGTCGGAACCGGTGCCGTGCAA
>JANMCS010000045.1:0-4297 GCA_031361405.1 Betaproteobacteria bacterium | reverse complement strand
GCATGGCCGCCAGCATCACGTGCCGGATCGTGGCATCGGCGCCGGCAATGGCTTCGATGGCATTGCGCACCAGGTTCAGCAGCACCTGCTGCAACTGGATGACGTCAGCCGTGACCGCAAGCGCGCCGGTGCCGGCATCCGCTTCCAATACGACGCTGTGCGCGCGCGCCTCCGGCCCTGACAGCCGCAGCACGTCGGCAAACAGGTCGGCCACCGCGATGCGCGCCGGATGGCCTTCCTCGCCGCGCACGAAGCCGCGCATCTTGCGCACGACCTCGCCCGCGCGTTCGGCTTCGTCCGCGAGCTGCTTCATCACCGCCATCGCTTCCGCGGGCGACATCCGGTTGTCCTGCATCAGTCGCAGGCTGGCGGAGGCATAGTTGGCGATGGCCGTCAGCGGCTGGTTGACCTCGTGCGCGATCGCGCTGGCCATTTCGCCCATCGATGCGACGCGCGCGACGTGCGCGAGTTGATCGAGGTGGGCGCGGGCGCGATCCTCGGCCAGGCGGCGGTCGGTGATGTCGAGCACCACGTTGAGGCTGCCCGCATACGTGCCATCCGGCCCGAACTGCGGCCGCGGCGAAATCCATACGTGCAACAGACTGCCGTCCTTGCGCTGCATCGCCAGTGAGTGCGACTCGGACAGCCCCGCGCGGCGTTGCCGGTGCGATTCCTCCCACGCGCCGTGCTGCTCGGGCACCGTCAGCATCGCGCCGGTCTGGCCCAGCAACTCCTCGCGCGGATAGCCGACCATCGCGCAGAAGCGATCAGACACGAACGTCATCCGCGCCTGCGCGTCGGTGATGTTGACGCCCTCGTTCATCCGCTCGATCAGCGTGCGATAGCGCTGCTCGCTTTCGCGTACGCCCGTTTCGGCGGCCTTGCGCTCCTGCTGTGTGGCCGCCGCCAGCAGCGACGCCGACGACAGCACGATCAGGAAAAGATACAGGCTGGCGTAGTGCGCGAACGCATTGGCCGGCGTTGAATGCGCCATCACGAAGGGACCCACGCCCAGCGAGTGACATCCGACCGCGATCGTACCCGCCACCAGCAGCGTCAGCGCCGTGTCGCGCACGCCGAGACGAAATGCCGCCCAGTACGTGAACGGGAAGATCGCATAGGGCAGCGACTCGGCGCTCATCGACGACGCCATCATGCCGCCGAACACCACCAACGCCACCACCGCATTGGCCACCTGCAGCACCAGCGACTCGAGGTGCGTCGACCACGAACGGCGCTGCCCCCACACCGCGGCGACAGCCAGGATGAATGGCGCGATCAGCAGGATGCCCACGGCCTCGCCCATCGCGGTGACCTGCGTGCGCACCAGTTCGCCCGGGTCGTCGGAGACGCCGTGAAGCGTGTCGCGCAGCAGCACGATCACGCCGTTGAGCAGCGGTATCACCGTGCACCCCACGGCGATGAACACCAGCGTGTCGCGCACATGCGCCAACCCGACGTCGATCTTCAGCACGCGGGTCAGCAGCCACCACGCGAACGCCAGCTGCATCGCCACGGACAGCATCGACAGCAACGCCAGCTCCGGCGACGCCTCGGCCAGCAGCGCGCAGATGAACGCCCCGATCATCACGCCTGGGAGCACCGCCAATCCGCGCAGCAGCACCGCCGCCAGCCCCACGCCCGAGGCGTACCAGATGATCGGCGGGATGTGGGACAGCCGCAGCCACGCCGCCACCGCCTCGGAGGCCGCGATATAGGCGAGGGCCACCGCCAGGTTCCACACGACATTGCGTCGCCACATGGGCGACACCCTAGCAGCAACGGCGCCCCGGGACACTACGGGTTTGTACTTAGCGTGGCCCGGCGGGTACGTATTGCCCACGATGCCGACCCCGTAACGGTCCGAATACCCGTGCGAGCTTCCGCTGGGCAAACTCCGTTCACTGCCTCACGACCACTTTCGAAACGGAGCCCGCCATGAACTGCTCGACGATCAATGCCGCGGAACTTGCCAGCCACAACAGCTACCTTCTTGCATATGCCACGCGCCGCCTGGGCGATCGCGACGCGGCACAGGATGCCGTGCAGGACACCATGGTGGCCGTGCTCTCGGGCAACGCCGAGTTTGCCGGTCGCAGCGCGCTGCGCACGTGGCTCGTCGGCATCCTCAAGCACAAGATCATGGACGCGTACCGCGAACGCACCCGCACGCCCGCCAGCCTGGACGCGATGGAAGAGACCGGCGACGACCCCGCCAGCCACGACGTGGCGCTGGCGATGCGCACGTCGGGCCACATCGACCCTGCCGCCGCGTTCGAGCGCACCCGCTTCTGGGAGACCTTCGAACGTGAATTGGGACGCATGCCGGCGCGCAATGCGAGCGCCTTTGTCATGTCCGAGCTGTCGGGCATGGAGTCGGACGACGTGTGCAAGGAACTGGGCATCACCGCCAACTTCCTCGGCGTGATGCGCCATCGCGCCAAGGCCATGCTGCGCGCGTCGCTGGCGCCGGAGTACGCGTCGTGAATATTGGCCTGGTTACGCGGCGCCAGTGGCTGGCAACGGTGGTCGGCGGAATGGCCGCGGTTCTGCTGCCGGGGCCGATCGCCCATGCGCAACTGATGTCGGGCATGACACTGATGGCGCAGGGGCGCTTTCGCGACAGCGACATGCTGCATCGGGGTACAGGCGACGCGATGTTCTATCGCCGTGCCGATGGCTCGCTGCTGCTGCGCCTCGACAATTTTCGCGTGACTGCCGGGCCGGATCTGTATGTTTATCTGACGCGGCACGCTGCGCCGGAGAATTCGAAGGACGTGAAGAAGGGATTCCTGAGCGTTGCGCGCCTGAAGGCGAATGCCGGCACGCAGGATTACGACATCCCGGCCGGGACTTCATTGGCCGAGTTCGGCAGCGTGGTCGTGTACTGCCAGTTGTTTGGCGTGCTGTTTTCCGCCGCGAGCCTGACCAGCGTGATCGGCTAACGGCAGCGCAACGACAGCTCCCGTAGGCGAGGCTTCAGCCTCGCAGGCACGCCATCACTCCGGCTTGATACCGCCGGATTCACCGTGAACGAGCCGCGATCCGACAGCAGGATCGTATGGCCATCCGCCGGCGCCTTCGCCACCATTTCCACGCCCAGTACACCGTTGGCGCCGGGACGATTGTCCACGACGATCGTTTGCCCCATCGACTCGCCCATCTTCTGCGGCAGCGTGCGCGCCGTGAGATCCGACGCGCCACCAGGCGGGAAGGGGACGATCAGCTTGATTGCGTGGTTGGGGTAGGCGTCGGTTTGCGCGATGGCGGGTTGCGCCGAGGGTGGGGAGGGGGGACATCGGGGCATTATCGCGCGAATGTGACCGGCGACTGCATGGTTCCACGTCGTCTAATCGAGCCAACTTGAAGTGTAGTTACATTGTAGTTATAATTTGTCGGTGAATTCGGTCCGCTTCGAGTGGGATGAACGGAAGGCCACAGCCAATGCGAAGAAGCATGGCGTTTCCTTTGCCGAAGCTCGGTCCGTGTTTTTCGACGAACGTGCACGGTTGATTGATGATCCCGACCATTCGGATGACGAGGCGCGTTTTATCCTGCTTGGATTGAGCAGTTCACTTCGGGTGCTGCTTGTCTGTCATTGCTACCGCAGTGCCGGCAAGGTGATACGCATCATCTCCGCGCGCAAGGCGACTGCTCGTGAATCGAAATCCTATCTATAGAGGTGCCCTATGCGCAAAGAATACGATTTCGCAAAATCCAGGAAAAATCCCTATGCTTCGCAATTGAAGAAGCAGATCACAATTCGCCTCGATGAAGACTCCATCACCTACTTCAAGGCAGTTTCCGAACAGGTGGGAATTCCCTATCAAAGCCTGATCAATCTCTATTTGCGGGATTGCGCCGCCTCTAATCGGAAACTTAGTGTCAACTGGAAGTAGCGGCCATCGGCAGTAATCTGATATTTGCATCGATCTCCCTGATTCGCGGACACAAAGGACAGCGAATCGGCTTCTTCCCCAAGCGGATACTGGCCGTCGCTTTCGCGACAAGCCTGCTGGCAACGACCGCCACCGCCGCCGACGTCAAGAGCGCAGGCAGCAACCCATTCCCCGCCGCCAAACGCGCCGCCATCGGGCGCGCACTTGACCAAGCATTTGCCGAGACCAAGGCGCTACGCCATCGTAGGCATCTGGATTCCGGGGGAGCGCGCGCTGGTGACCACGCGTGGCTTTGCCGACCCCGCGACCCGGCGGCCGATGCGCGCCGGCGATCACTTCCGCATCGGCAGCATCACCAAGACGTTTACCGCAACGGTGCTGCTGCAACTTGCCGATGA
>JANMCS010000031.1:0-6523 GCA_031361405.1 Betaproteobacteria bacterium | reverse complement strand
GCGCGGATGAACAACTGGAGCTTCTGGCTGCTGCCGCCCGCGGCAATCATGCTGATCGGCTCGTTCTTCGTCCCGGGCGGCGCCGCTGCCGGCGGCTGGACGCTGTACCCGCCGCTGTCGGTCCAGGCCGGCATGGGGCTCGACCTCACGATCTTCGCGATCCACATCATGGGCGCGTCGTCGATCATGGGCTCGATCAACATCATCACCACCATCCTCAACATGCGCGCCCCCGGCATGACGCTGATGAAGATGCCGATGTTCGTCTGGACCTGGCTGATCACCGCCTACCTGCTGATCGCCGTGATGCCGGTGCTGGCGGGTGCGGTCACGATGCTGCTCACCGACCGCCATTTCGGCACCACGTTCTTCAACGCCGCCGGCGGCGGCGACCCGGTGCTGTTCCAGCACGTGTTCTGGTTCTTCGGGCATCCCGAGGTCTACATCATGATCCTGCCGTCGTTCGGGATCATCTCCGAGATCATCCCCACGTTCGCGCGCAAGCCGCTGTTCGGCTACGCATCGATGGTCTACGCGGTGGCCAGCATCGCCATCCTGTCGTTCATCGTCTGGGCGCACCACATGTTCACGGTGGGCATGCCTGCCGCCGGTCTGCTGTTCTTCATGTACGCCACGATGCTGATCGCCGTGCCCACGGGCGTGAAGGTGTTCAACTGGCTGGCCACGATGTGGCGCGGCTCGATGACCTTCGAGACGCCGATGCTGTTCGCCATCGGCTTCCTGTTCCTGTTCACGATGGGCGGCTTCACCGGCCTTGTGCTGGCGCTGACCCCGATCGACATCCAGCTGCAGGACACCTACTACGTGGTCGCGCACTTCCACTACGTGCTGGTCGCGGGTTCATTGTTCGCGTTCTTCGCCGGCGCCTACTACTGGCTGCCCAAGTGGACCGGCACGATGTACGACGAAGGACTGGGCAAGGTGCATTTCTGGGCGTCGATGATCTTCTTCAACATCACGTTCTTCCCGATGCACTTCCTGGGTGTGGCCGGCATGCCGCGGCGCATCCCCGACTACGCGCTGCAGTTCGCCGACTGGAACATGGTCGCGTCGATCGGCGCCTTCGGCTTCGGCGCATCGCAGCTGATCTTCGTCTACGTGCTCGCCAAGTGCATCACGCATTCGGGCGCCAAGGCCCCGGCCAAGCCGTGGGAAGGTTCGGAGACACTGGAATGGACGCTGCCGTCGCCGCCGCCGTACCACAGCTTCGAAACGCCTCCGGTCGTCCGCTAGGAAAGCGCAGCCGTCATGGTCTCCGATAACAGCACGCAATCCACCCAACGCCGCGCCAACGTGCGCACGGCGCTGGTGCTGGCGTCGATTGCCGTCGCGTTCTTCATCGGCATCCTCGCCACGCGCTTCATCGGCGATGGCCAGAACGGCATCACGGTGCTGGGCGCGGCGGTGATGTTCTTCCTGGTCATCGCCATCGGCCGGAACCTGCGCAAGTGAGTGCGCCCCGGTCATCGTCCACCGCGATGGGCCCGGCCGCGCTGCTGGCCGGCGAGCGCGTTCGGGCCAACCGCACGCTGCTCACGCGGCTCGTGGTCGTGGCGGTGGCGATGTTCGGTTTCGGCTATGCACTGGTGCCGTTCTACGACCAGATCTGCGAGGCCACCGGCTTGCGCAACCTGTTGCAGCCCGATGTGGTGGCCAATACGCAGGTCGATGCCACGCGCACGGTGCGCATCGAGTTTGACTCCAACGTACGCAACCTGCCGTGGACGTTCAAGCCGGTCGGGCCAACGGCCGACGTGAACCCCGGCCAGGTGCAGCAGGTTGTCTATTCGGTCACGAACAACACCAACCGCGTGATCACCGGGCAGGCGATTCCGAGCTACGGTCCGCAGTACGCGGCCCGCTATTTCCAGAAGCTCGAATGCTTCTGCTTCGCGAAGCAGACGCTGCAGCCCGGCGAAACGCGGCAGATGCCGGTGGTGTACGTGATCGATCCGAAGATACCGGACGATCTCAAGACAATCACGCTCTCCTACACCTTCTTCGAAGTCGAAGGGGCGTAGAAAACTTCTGATGGAAACGGGCAGGTGTGGCCGGCCCGTCTTTTCGAAATAATGGGTAGCTAGGAGAACTAGATGAGCGCAACCGCCGACGGCATCAAGCCGTATTACTACGTTCCGCAGCCTTCGCATTGGCCGATCACCGGTTCGATCGCCTTGTTGCTTATGGGTTCCGGCGCCGCCTTCTGGTTCAACAGCTACCCGGCGGGACCATGGATGGTGGGCATCGGCGCGATGGTCCTGCTCTACATGCTGTTCGGCTGGTTCGGCACGGTCATCCGTGAATCGGAAGGGCGTCTTTACAACGCCAAGGTGGACCTGTCATTCCGCTGGAGCATGAGCTGGTTCATCTTTTCCGAGGTGATGTTCTTTGCCGCGTTCTTCGGCGCGCTGTTCTACATCCGCAACCTTTCGGTGCCTGACCTCGGCAGCATCGATTCCAAGCTCCTGTGGCCGAACTTCGCGGCGCAGTGGCCCACCGATGGCCCCTACGAAAGCACCAAGTTCACGCCGATGAGCGCAATCGGCATCCCGTTGATCAACACGATCATCCTGCTGACATCCGGCATCACGCTCACGATCGCGCACCACGGCCTCAAGGCCAATCATCGCGGCGTGCTGAAGCTGTGGCTCTTCCTGACGATCGCGCTGGGCTTCCTGTTCGTCGGCTTCCAGGCCTACGAATACATGCACGCGTACAGCGAGATGAACCTGAAGCTGTCCAGCGGTGTCTACGGTTCAACGTTCTACATGCTCACCGGCTTCCACGGCGCGCACGTGACCATTGGCGCAACCATGCTGCTGGTGATGCTGTATCGGGTGATGCGCGGTGACTTCACCGCCGATCATCATTTCGGCTTCGAGGCCGCGGCATGGTACTGGCACTTCGTCGACGTCGTGTGGCTGTTGCTGTTCGTGCTGGTGTACTGGCTGATCTGACCCACGCCTGCGCAACGACACGGGCCGTGCGGCATGCCGCGCGGCCTTTGTCTTTACGGGGCTGCGACAGGCGTGCGTCGAGGGAACTAACGACCGATCCAACCCATCCAGTAGGACAGGAGCAGAAACGCAATCAGGCTCACCGACAGGCCCACGCGCACGGTCAGCGCCCACACCATGCGCTTGCCGCGCCCGGCGTCGGAGTACAGGAAATACAGTGCGGCAAACAGCGCGACGATGATCGCAAGCAGCACCGCGACAATGACGATTTTCATGGCAGCCTGAACAAATAGCGGGTCACACCGTGCAGTGTAGTGATTTCGGCGCCTGGCTGCGCCCTGACGCAATGGACATTCCCACACCAACTTCCACCACCAGGGTTTCGCGGCGCCTGCGCCCCGCCGCACTGCCCACGATTGCGGCGGTGCTCGCGATTGCGCTGTTCGTGGTGGCCGGCAACTGGCAGCGCGGGCGCATGGAGCAGAAGCTCGCGCTGCGCGCCCAGCTCGACGCCGCGGCCCTGGCGCCGCCCGTGGCGTTGCCGCAGGGGTCGCCATGGGTCGATTGGCGCTTTCGCCCGGTTCTGCTCACGGGTCAATTCGATGCCGGCCGGCAGATCCTGATCGACAACAAGGTGGAGGCCGGGCGGGTGGGCTACCACGTGGTCACGCCGCTGCTGCTCGCAGACGGACGCGCTGTGCTGGTGGATCGCGGCTTTGTCGCCGGGGGCCTCACGCGAGACGTGTTGCCCCAAGTGCCGCCGCCGGCGGGGCCGGTGACGGTGCGCGGCCGCATCAACATCCCGCCCGCCGGCTACGTCGAATTGCAACGCGCTGCGACGCAGGGGCCGGTCTGGCAGAACCTCGATCCCCTGCGCTTTGCGCAGGTCAGCGGTCTCGCGGTGGCGCCGGTGGTGATCGAGCAGATCGAGCCACTGGGCCCGGACGA
The DNA here is from genome assembly GCA_031361405.1 of Betaproteobacteria bacterium. Classification (GTDB taxonomy): domain Bacteria; phylum Pseudomonadota; class Gammaproteobacteria; order Burkholderiales; family Casimicrobiaceae; genus VBCG01. The sequence goes on along the minus strand of JANMCS010000031.1, from coordinate 2,597 downwards.
TCGCCTGCTGCGGCAATGGCCCGCGCCGGACCTTGGCATCGAGAAGCATCGGATCTACATGGTGCAGTGGTTTGCGTTTGCACTGATGGCGGGCGGACTCTGGCTGTGGTTCACGCTGCGGCGGCCGCGATGAGCGCGCTCCCGGTGACCCCGGCCGTGCGCAAGAATCGGCGCATGATGTACCTCATTGCGCTGATTGCCGCCGCCCCGGCGGTCGCATCCTATTCGATCTATTACTTCTTTCCGCCGGACAAGCGGGCCAACTATGGCGAGCTGCTGCCCACGCGGCCCGCGCCGGCGATCAACGGGGTGGCGGTGGACGGCGCGCCGTTCGCGTTCAGTTCGCTTGCGGGGAAATGGGTGCTGGCCGTGGCCGCGCCGGCGGCCTGTGACGCAGGTTGCGTCCAGGCGCTGTATGCCACGCGGCAGGCGCGCACGATCCAGGGCCGCGAAATGGACCGCGTGCTGCGCGTCTGGTTCGTCACCGACGATGGTCCGGTGGATGGTGGGTTGCTGGCGCAGCATCCCGGACTTACCGTGGTGCGCGCCGGACCCGCCGGCTGGTCCGGGTGGGACGTGGGAACCGAGCGGATCGTGCTGCTCGATCCGCTGCAGAACCTGGTGCTGGCCTATCCGCGCGATCCCGACATCAAGGCGCTGGCCCGTGACCTGACCCGCGTGCTCAAGGCTTCCCGGATCGGCTAGACCTCTCCACCCGTGTAAAATGTCGAGTTCACCGATCCTCCCCGAAGCTTCCTTCCCGTCATGACCGCCCTGGCGCTTGCCGAAAGTCGTTTCCGTCAGTTCTTTGCGCTGACGAAGCCGCGTGTCGTGTCGCTGATCGTGTTCTGCGCGGTCATCGGGATGTTTCTCGCCGTGCCGGGCCTGCCGCCCGCCGGCATCGTGTTCGCGGCCACGTTGGGCATTGCGCTGGTCGCCGGCGCCGCGGCCGCCATCAATTGCCTGGTCGAGCAGAAGATCGATGCCGTGATGCAGCGCACGCGCGGCCGCCCGTTGCCGCGCGGCGAACTCACGTCCGCGCAGACCTTGGTGTTTGCAAGCTTGGTCGGCGGCGCGGGGCTGTGGGTTCTCTATCGCTACGTCAATCCGCTCACGATGTGGCTCACGCTCGCCACCTTTGTCGGCTACGCCGTGATCTATACCGTGCTGCTGAAGCCTGCCACGCCGCAGAACATCGTGATCGGCGGCGCCTCCGGCGCCATGCCGCCGGTGCTGGGTTGGGCGGCCGTGGCCAACGACGTGGCGCCGGAGGCGCTGCTGCTGTTCCTGATCATCTTCATCTGGACGCCGCCGCATTTCTGGGCGTTGGCGCTGTATCGCACGCAGGATTATGCGAAGGCCGGCCTGCCGATGCTGCCGGTCACGCACGGTTCGCTGTACACGCGCCTGCAGATCGTCCTCTACACGTTCGCGCTGGTAGCGGTGTCGCTGCTGCCCTGTGCCATCCGGATGAGCGGGGTTCTCTACTTCGTCTCGGCGCTGGTCCTGGGCGTGATCTTCCTGGTCTACGCGCTGCGACTTTACTTCCGCTACAGCGACGACCTGGCGCGGGCCACGTTCCGCTATTCGATCGTGTATCTCGCCGCGATTTTTTCCGCCCTTCTCGTCGATCACTACTGGCAGTGATCGCCCGTCGCATCGCCGCCTTCGTCGCGGTCGCGCTCGCGGCGTTGACGCTCGGATGTTCGCCCGACGCGCCCAGGTTCAAGGCCTCCGATGTCACCGGCGCCAGCTTCGGTCGCGATTTTGCGCTGACCGATGCCACCGGCAAGCCGCGCACGCTGGCCGATTTCCGCGGCAAGGCCGTCGTGATGTTCTTCGGGTACACGCAGTGCCCGGACGTCTGTCCGACCACGTTGGCCGCACTGGCCGAGGCCATGAAGCAACTCGGACCCGATGCCGACCGCGTGCAGGTGCTCTTCGTCACCATCGACCCGGCGCGCGACACGCCCGCGCTGCTTGCTCAGTACGTGCCCGCGTTCGATCCGCGCTTTCTGGGGCTCTTCGGCGACGACGAGGCCACGCAGAAGGTGGCGCGCGAATTCCGGATCATCTACCAGAAGCAGCCGGGGTCCACGCCGGATACGTACACGATGGACCATTCGGCGGGCACTTTCGTCTTCGATCCGCAGGGGCGATTGCGCCTTTTCGTCAACCACGGGCAGGGGCCGGACGTGCTGGTGCACGATTTGCGCGAGATCCTGCGTACGTCGGCGAAGTCCTGACGCAAGGCCGGTGTGCACGCTTGCGGCGTGTGGGATGCATCCGGTCAGAACTCGACCATCTCGAAATCTTCCTTGCGCGCGCCGCACTCCGGACACGTCCAGTTGGGCGGTACGTCCTCCCACTTCGTGCCGGCCGCGATGCCTTCTTCGGGCGCGCCGGTGGCCTCGTCATAGATCCAGCCGCAAATGAGGCACATGTATTTTTTCATCGGGATATCGGCATTTCGGGGTGGAGTAAACTCGCGGATTGTAGCGTGACCGTCCATGCCGCGTCGCTGCGACGCGCGACTCTCGAAGCGAACCACCATGGCCGATGCCGAATCCGGATTTCCCCCGCTGGTCCTGACTTTT
>JANMCS010000005.1:0-7019 GCA_031361405.1 Betaproteobacteria bacterium | reverse complement strand
GAATCTAATCATCCCGGCCCCGCCTTCTGAGCGAGGCCCCTCCCGACGGTGGCAGCACACCTGTCCGGCGGCAGTTTCCGGTTAGCGACGATGGCAGCAATGTCGACCCGGTCACGGCCAGGCGCGGACATGGCAACAGCGCAGGTCGGCACCCAGCCGGCACCGCTTCCCGCCAGAAACGCAGCCCGATCTCCATCCGGATTTCTCTTGGTGCATGCCGCGCATTGCGCGCCTGCCCGGTAGTTGCGTTGTCGCCCTGCGTGCCCGAAGCGGTGCGCGGCGATGCGTTGAACCTGGAAAAAACATGACGTTTGCAGAACTCAATCTCGCCCCGGCCCTCCAATCGGCGCTTGCCGCTTGTGGCTATGTCACACCCACGCCCATCCAGGCCCAGACCATTCCGCCGCTGCTGGAAGGCCGCGACGTGATCGGCTCCGCCCAGACCGGCACCGGCAAAACTGCCGCGTTCGTGCTGCCCGCGCTGCACATGCTGTCGGTCACGCCGGCGTTGCCCGCACCGAAGCACCGCATGGCCACGCAGCCGCGCGTGCTGGTGCTGGCCCCCACGCGCGAACTGGCGCAACAGGTGGCGGAGCAGGCCGTGCGTTATGGCCAGCATCTGCGCCAGCGCGTGGTGTGCCTGTACGGCGGCGCGCCCTATCCGGTGCAGAACCGCCAGCTCGCGCGCGGCGTAGACCTGCTGGTCGCCACCCCGGGCCGCTTGCTTGACCATCTCGATCGCGGCCGCATCGACCTGTCGCAATTACAGGTGCTGGTGCTGGACGAGGCCGATCGCATGCTCGACATGGGCTTCATCGACGACGTCGAGCGCGTGTGCGCATTGACGCCGCCCACCCGCCAGACGGTGCTGTTCTCCGCCACGTTCGACGGCGCGATGGGACGCCTGGCCGCCAAACTCACGCGCGATCCGGTACGGGTCGACGTCAAGGCGGAAGCCTCGGCGCCGCTGATGATCGAGCAGCGCGTGCATTTTGCGGATGATCGGTCGCACAAGTACAAGTTGCTCGATTACCTGCTGGCCGATGTGGCCATGCGCCAGAGCATCGTCTTCATCGCCACCAAGCGCGATGCCGAAGCGCTGGCCGTCAAATTGCAGGGCGAGGGCCACGCGGCCGCCGCGCTGCACGGCGACATGAACCAGCGCGAGCGCAACCGCACGCTGGCCGACCTGAAGCGCGGCAGCGTCCGCACGCTGGTGGCCACCGACGTGGCGGCCCGCGGCATCGATGTGCCCGGCCTGTCGCACGTGATCAACTTCGACCTGCCGCGGCAGGCCGAGGACTATGTGCATCGCATCGGCCGTACCGGCCGTGCCGGCGCCAGCGGCGTGGCCGTCTCCTTTGCCAACCACGCCGAACGCGGCACCATCCGCACGATCGAGCGTTTCACCGGCGCCAGCATTCCCGCGCACGTGATTCCGGGCCTCGAGCCGCGCGCCCGCGCGACTCACGATGCGCCGAGCCGGCGCCCCGGTTTCGGTGCCAAGCCTGCCGCACGTGGCCGCACATGGCATCCGGCGCCTGCCGGCGCGCGGGGGCCCAAGCCCGCGTCGGGCAGCGAGTATCGCGGCAACAACACCAACTACGCGCGCAAGCCCAGCCGCGACCGCTGACTGTAGATAGTCATCCGCAACACCAAGCCGCAGGCGCCACGCGCCGGCGGCTTTTTCACGCCTGCGCGAGGCCGCCGAAGCGCGAGCGAAATGCTGCGTTGGCCGGTGGCAGCGCGGATTCCGGCGTGGCCAGCGTGGCGGCCAGATGGCGCTCGGCGCTGCCGTGCGTCAGCCGATAGAAATCGCGGCATAGCGCGTAGGCGGCGGCCCCCGGCCAGTCCATCGGCAGCAGCGCCGCGGGCAGCAGCGGATCGCGCAGCATCACGCGGCGATACGCGTGGACCAGCAGGGTGCGCACGACAAAGCATTGCGCCGGATCGTGTTCGCCGTGGCTGCGAAAGCGTTCGATCACCGTGCCGAAGTGCTGCAGGAAGCGGCGATAGTCGGTGGCCAGCGACGCGAGATCCCACGCGGCACCGGTCGCGGCCGCCAACGATGTCTGCCCCGCAAGGTCAGTGGCCTGCGTCACGATGGCCGTGCCGGCGATGCCGCGCGCGGCCAGGATCGAGGGCGGCGCAAGTGCGGCGAGGCGCGGGCGCACCAACGTCGTCGGGCCCAACTCGCCAAAGCCCGCCCACCGCAGTTCCTCGCGCAGCGCCGCGCGGTGGGACGGCGCCACGCGATCGGCCAGCACCAGGTCCCACGCGCCGTCCCACGTCTCGACCGGGCGTTCATAGATGCGGTGATGCGCGTCGTCGAAGCGCCGCGCGCCCGCGTGCGTCAACGTGTAGCGGCTGACGCGGCCGACGGCGGTCGCGGCCAGCCAGCCGTCGCGCGCCAGCCGAAACACGCTGGTGCGCACCGAGCGCTCGTTGATGCCCAGTGGCGCCATCAGCCGGATGAGCCCGGCCAGCCACACCGCGCCCCCATGCGGCGCCAACGCGTCGCCCCAGACGGTGACGATCAGCGACTTGGCACGCGGCGGATCGGTGTCCAGCGCGCGCCGGATCCAGCGAGCAACAACGGCATCGGCGGCGCCCACGCCTGCGGCGGCCGGGGCGGCGGCATCCGGTCGTTGTGATACGGAATTCGCTTGACGCATCGTAAAATTGTATCATAATGCGTCACGGACTGCTGCCGCTTCGCCGCCCGCCCCGAGGAGATGCACGATGTACGCCCAATTGGTCGAGACCGGCTTGAACGACGTACGCCAGCGCGACGACATGGCGCCGGATGAACGCGCCTTCCAGGATCGCATCGATGCGGACATCAAGGTCGAGGCCAAGGACTGGATGCCCGACGCCTATCGCCGCACGCTGATCCGGCAGATCCAGCAGCACGCGCACTCCGAGATCGTCGGCATGCTGCCCGAGGGTAACTGGGTCGGGCGCGCGCCGTCGTTGCAGCGCAAGGCCATCCTGATGGCCAAGGTGCAGGATGAAGGCGGGCATGGCCTGTACCTCTACGGCGCAGCGGAAACGCTCGGCGTCTCGCGCGACCAGATGGTGGCAGACCTGCATTCGGGCAAGAGCAAATATTCGTCGATCTTCAATTACCCGACGTTGACGTGGGCCGACATCGGCGCCATTGGTTGGCTGGTGGACGGTGCGGCGATCATGAACCAGATTCCGTTGTGCCGCTGCTCGTACGGACCGTATGCGCGCGCGATGGTGCGCATCTGCAAGGAAGAATCGTTTCACCAGCGGCAGGGCTACGACATCATGTTGAAGCTGTGTCAGGGCACGCTGGAACAGAAGGCAATGGCGCAGGATGCATTGAATCGCTGGTGGTGGCCGTCGCTGATGATGTTCGGGCCGCCTGATGCCGACAGCGTGCACAGTGCGCAGTCGGCGCAGTGGAAGATCAAGCTCCTGTCCAATGACGAACTGCGCCAGCGCTTCGTTGACCAGACGGTGCCGCAGGCCGATTTCCTGGGCATCACGATGCCCGACCCCGACCTCAAGTGGAATGCGCAGACGGAGCACTACGACTTCGGCGCGATCGACTGGTCCGAGTTCCAGCAGGTGCTGAAGGGCAACGGCCCGTGCAATCGCGAACGGATCGCCGCGCGGATCAAGGCGTGGGATGACGGCGCGTGGGTGCGTGACGCGGCGGTGGCGCATGCGCAGAAGCGGGCCGCGCGAATGGCGCAGGTCGCCGCTTGAGTTTGTACTCATGCAGGCGAACGCGTGGCCCGAACCATGATCGCAACGGAGGCATCGATGTCCGCTGAATGGCCGCTGTGGGAAGTGTTCATCCGTTCGCAACACGGGCTCGCACACAAGCACGTGGGCAGCCTGCACGCGCCCGACGCGGCGGGTGCCGTGCGCAATGCGCGCGATGTGTACACGCGCCGCAACGAGGGCGTGTCGATCTGGGTGGTCAAGTCCACCGATGTGGTGGCCACCAGCCCGGGCGACCGCGAGGCGCTGTTCGAGCCGGCCAACGACAAGGTCTACCGGCATCCGACGTTTTTTCCGATGCCCGACGGCGTCAAGCACATCTGAATCCCGGCAGGCAACATTGATGACCCGCGACGAAGCATTGTTCGAATACCTGCTGCGGCTGGGCGACACCGATGTCGTGTTCGCGCAGCGCCTGGGCGAATGGATCGGCCATGGCCCGGTGCTGGAGGAAGACATCGCGCTTGCCAATGTCGGCCTCGACCTTCTGGGCCAGGGCCGGCTGTGGCTCGCCTATGCCGGCGAAGTCGAGGCCCGTGTCGGCGGCAAGGGCCGCAGCGAGGACGAGCTGGCCTTCCTGCGCGATGGCACCGCCTATCGCAACCTGCAACTGGCGGAAATGCCCAACGGCGACTTCGCGATGACGATGGCGCGGCAGTTCTACTTCGATCACGCGCACTTGATGCTGCTGCGCGGATTGACCGCCGCCACTGATCCGCGCGTGGCCGCCATCGCTGCCAAGGCGGTGAAGGAGGTCGCGTACCACACGCGGCGCAGTGCCGAATGGGTGATCGCGCTGGGCGACGGCACGGCGGAATCGCACGCCCGCATGCAGCGCGCGCTCGATGCGCTGTGGCCCTACACCGGCGAAATGTTCACGCTGGATGCCACCGACCGCGTGCTGGTTGACGCCGGCGTCGCAGTGGATGCAACCGCCTTGCGGGCGCCGTGGCTTGAAGCGATCAACGCCGTGCTGGCCGAGGCCACGCTCACGCGTCCGCCCGGCGAATGGATGCAGGGTGGCAACAGCCGCGGCGGACGGCAGGGCGTGCACACCGAGCATCTCGGCCATTTGCTGGCGCAAATGCAGCACCTGCAGCGCGCCTATCCGGGGGCACGGTGGTGAACGTGGCGCTGCGCAAATGGATGCAATGCCAAGCGCACCTGATACCACCGGCGCCATCTGGAAAGCTTTATCCACGGTCCTCGATCCCGAGGTGCCCGTCATTTCCATCGTCGAGCTCGGCATCGTGCGCGACGTGCAGCAACACGATGGGCGCGTGCGGGTGGTGCTCACGCCCACGTATTCGGGCTGCCCCGCCACCGAATTGATCGCCGCGCTGGTGCGCGAGAGCATGGCGGCCATCGGCATTCATGACGTTGAACTGGTGACTCAACTCGCGCCGCCGTGGACCACCGACTGGATCGCGCCGGAAGCCAAGCCCCGGCTGGCAGCCTTCGGCATCGCGCCACCGCACCTGCGCGCGCCCCGTATCGACGTCACCGGCATCAGCCCGCTACGGCGCCTCGACGTGGTGGTGCCATGTCCGCGCTGCGCGTCGCCGCGCACGCGACTCGTGTCGCAATTCGGGTCGACGGCCTGCAAGGCGCAGTACCGCTGCGACGCGTGCCTCGAGCCGTTCGACTACTTCAAGCCGCATTGACGGCCGCTACGCCAACCATGAGCCGCTTTCATCCGTTGACCATTGCCCGCGTCGAGCGTGAAACCCGCGATGCGGTTGCGATCACCTTTGCCGTGCCTGCGAACTTGCGCGAGCAGTTTCGCTATGCGCAGGGGCAACACCTGACGTTGCGCGCGAATGTCGGTGGCGAAAACGTGCGGCGCTCCTATTCGATCTGCGCCGCAGTGCAGGACGACTGCCTGCGCATTGCCGTCAAGAAGTCGCCGGGCGGCGTGTTCTCCACGTGGGCCAATGAGGCGCTGAAGGCCGGCGACACCATCGACGTGATGCCCCCGCTTGGCCACTTCAACGTGGCGCTCGATCCCGCGGCGCGGCGCCATTACCTGGGCTTTGCCGCCGGCAGCGGCATCACGCCTTTGCTGTCGATCATCAAGACCACGCTGGCCACCGAATCGGCCAGTCGCTTCACGCTGGTGTACGGCAATCGCGCGTCCGGCACCGTGATGTTCAAGGAAGACCTGGCGGCGCTCAAGGATCAGTACATGAACCGCTTCAATCTCGTTCATGTGCTGTCGCGCGAGGCGCAGGACATCGAGCTGATGCATGGCCGCATCGACGCGGCCAAGGCTGCTGCCATCCTCGCGCACTGGGTCCCCGTCGCGGATGTAGCCGCGGCCTTCGTGTGCGGTCCGGAAGGCATGATGGATGGCGTGGTCGCGGCGCTCAAGGCGGCCGGATTGCCCGAGGCAAGGATCAGGATCGAACGCTTCGCCGCCAGCATCCCGCGGCATGCGCATGTGTCGCTGGCGGCACCCATACCGGGACATGCCGAGTGCGAAGTCACGGTGATCATGGATGGCGCCACGCGCAGCTTCATGCTCGAGAAGGCGAAGGAGAACATCCTCGAGGCAGGGTTGCGGCACGGCATCGAGCTGCCCTATTCGTGCAAGGGCGGCGTGTGCTCCACCTGCCGCTGCAAACTGCTGGAGGGCGAAGTGGACATGGACGTCAACTTTGCGCTCGAGGATTATGAAGTGGCACGCGGCTTTATCCTGTCGTGCCAGAGCTATCCCGTTACCGACCGCGTGACGGTCACCTTCGACGACACCGGTACCGCGTAAACTATTCACCCGGGACTTGAACCCCGCCTGCCGCCCCGCTGCGGCGCGTTGAAGGAGAAGTGACGTGTCGCATCCGTTTTTTGAACGCCACCGGGCCACGCTCGAGCGTGCCGTGCAGGCCATCAACGAGCGCACCTATTGGAGCGCCTATCCCGAGTCGGCCAGTCCCAAGGTTTATGGCGAAGGGGCGGCGGAAGCTGGCCGCGCCGAATTCGACGCGCTGCTCGGCAAGCCGTTTGCCATGCAGCAGCCGGCCACAATGGGCGACGTCGCCGGCGAGAAGTCGCCGTATGGATTGCCGCTCCTCGTGACCTATCCCAAGCCGGAAATGGATGGCCTCTTCGCGGCGGTGGGCGTCGCGCAGGACTCGTGGCGCCGCGCGGGGCCGGAGGTGTGGGCCGGCGTCGCGCTCGAAACCTTGGCACGCATCAACAAGGCCAGCTTCGCGATGGCCAACGCCGTGATGCATACGACCGGGCAGGCCTTCATGATGGCCTTC
>JANMCS010000382.1:0-1416 GCA_031361405.1 Betaproteobacteria bacterium | reverse complement strand
CGCCTCGTCGAGCTCAACTTTCACCGGTCCATCGGCATCACGGTATTTACGCTGCTGCTGGTGCGAGTCTGGTGGCGGATGTTTCGGCCTCCAACGCCTGCTCCCATGCCGGAAATACAGTCGCGGATTGCCGAATGGGTCCACCTGTTGATTTATGCGCTGCTGGTCGTCAACGGGATTGCGGGGACCGTGGGCTGGATCGCGAGTGGCGATCCCATTGTTTTCTTCGGCGTGTCATTGGCGGCTGAGCACGCGCCATCGCCCGGGCTCAACCGCCTATGCATCTTCGCTGGACAGGCAACCGCGCGCATTCTCCTTGTCGTGATCGTGCTCCACGTCCTTGCGGTCATCAAGCACGAGTGGTTCGATAACGACCGGCTGCTGGACAGAATGATTCCCGGACCCGCGATCCTGCTGCCGCTGAGTCCGCGGGAAATCCTGCGCAAGATCCGCGAACGGCGGCAGAAGCAGCGCGCGCAATAGCCGTAGTCCGGGGACAGCGGCGTGCCCAAGATGCACGCATGGAACCGAGCGCACGGCAGTCCGCGTTTCCCGGGCGGCGACCGCGCCGAAGCTGCAATAGGGCGTGGTCAGAGCATGTATCGTATGGACTGAATGACCTCCCTTTCGCATCGAATTTGTATTGCCCCGATGATGGACTGGACCGACCGGCACTGCCGGTTCTTCCTGCGCCAGATCTCGCGGCACGCGCGGCTCTATACCGAAATGGTGACCGCACCCGCGTTGATCCATGGCGATGTACCGCGCCATCTCGACTTCGACCCGGACGAACATCCGGTGGCGCTGCAGTTGGGCGGCAGCGACCGGCATGAGCTCGCGCACGCGGCCAAGCTCGGCGAGCGCTGGGGCTACGACGAAATCAACCTCAACTGCGGCTGTCCGTCCGAGCGTGTGCAAAGCGGCAGCTTCGGCGCATGCCTGATGGCCGAGCCGGCGCTGGTGGCGGATTGCGTGAAGGCGATGCGCAATGCGGTGGCGCTGCCCGTCACCATCAAGCATCGCATCGGCCTCGACGCAAGTGAAGACTACGGCTTCGTCCGCGATTTCGTCGGCACCGTGGCGGCGGCGGGCAGCGAGGTCTTCATCGTCCATGCGCGCAACGCAGTGCTGAAGGGCCTGTCGCCGAAGGAACATCGCGAGGTGCCGCGGTTGCGCTACGACGTCGTGCACCGCCTGAAGCGCGAGTTTCCCGCGCTGACGATCGTGCTCAACGGCGGGCTCACCGAATGGGTGGGCATCGAGCGCGAACTGGCGGCGGTGGATGGCGTGATGCTGGGTCGCACCGCGTATCACGATCCGATGGTGCTGGCGCTGGTCGACTGGCGTCTCTTCGGCGAGACTGCGCAGCCGCCCACGCGCGAAAAAATCCTGCGCGCGATGATGCCCTATGTCGAA
>JANMCS010000557.1:0-1615 GCA_031361405.1 Betaproteobacteria bacterium | reverse complement strand
CGCCGCAGCGGCCGTCTAAGGACTCGCCACGATGGCGCATGCAAAAGAAATACTGATCGTCGACGATGAAGTCGGCATCCGCGAATTGCTGTCGGAAATTCTGCAGGACGAAGGCTATCGTGTGGCGCTCGCGGAAAATGCCGGGGAGGCGCGGGCCTACCGGCAGCGCCAGCAGCCGGCGCTGGTGCTGCTCGATATCTGGATGCCCGATACCGACGGCGTCACGCTGCTGCGCGAATGGGCCGCCGGCGGGCAACTGACCATGCCGGTCATCATGATGTCGGGCCATGGCACGATCGAGACTGCCGTCGATGCCACCAAGGTCGGCGCGTTCGACTTCCTCGAAAAGCCGGTGGGCTTGCAGAAGCTGCTGTCCACGATCGCGCGGGCGTTGAAGAGCGCGGCGGCGCAGGAGCCGCGCCGCGTGTCGCTGGCCGCGCTGGGCGGCGGCGCCGCGATCCGCGAGGCCGAACGCGCACTCGACCTCCTGCTGGCGGGACGCCGCCCGATGCTGATCCTGGGCGAACCCGGCACCGGCCACGACCTCGCTGCGCGCGCGCTGCAAACGCCCGATGCACCGTGGATCGCGCTGCCCAACGGCGCGCGGCTCACTGCCAACCCGCTGGCCTTGCTGGAGGAAGCGCGCGAAGGGGTGCTTTACTGCAGCGAGATCGGCCAGTACTCGAAGTCCGAGCAGAAGGGCCTGGCCTTCCTGCTGCCCAAGCTCGACAAGCTCAACGTGACGCTGGTGTGCACCAGCGTCGATCCGCTCGGCAATCTTGCCGCCGAAGGCAAGTTCGATGCGCAGTTACTGGCGCTGCTCTCGGCCGGTTCCGTCGTGCTGCCGCCGCTGCGCAAGCGCCGCGACGACATCCCGCTCCTGATCGAGCGGTTCTGGCGCGAAGGCACCGTCGAGGTCGCGACACCGCCGCTGCTGTCGGCCTTGCCGCCCACGGCGCTGACCGCGCTGTCCAACGCCTACTGGCCCGGCAATCTCGATCACCTCGCCGCGTTCGTCCGCAATCTGATGCTGGTGGGCGGCGAGATCACCACCGAGCATGTGAAGCGCGTGCTGGGCGAGGCCGCGTCGCCCAATCCGTCGGTGGCCCCGGAGATCACGTCGCGATTCTTCGAGATGCCGTTGCGCGAGGCGCGCGAGGCCTTCGAGCGCATCTACTTCGAGCAACTCCTGGGCAAGGAGCAGAGCAACATGAGCAAGGTGGCCGAAAAGGCGGGGCTTGAGCGCACGCATCTTTATCGCAAGCTGAAACAGCTCAACATCCGCTTCTCGCGCCGCGTCGACGAAAGTGCCGCGTCGTAACCTTTCGTGCCCGCGCCGACCTTCCCTTGAATACCGCCGCCGATCCAAAACGCACCACCGCACTGATGGTCGGGGCGATCGGTGTCGTATACGGCGACATCGGCACCAGTCCCCTGTACATGCTGAAGACCGCGTTCAGCGGCGAACATGCGCTGGCGCTGACCACCGGCAACGTGTTCGGGGTGCTGTCCGTCGTGTTCTGGGCGCTGGTGATCGTGGTGACGCTGAAGTACATCACGCTGATCCTGCGCGCCGACAACAACGGCGAGGGCGGCATCCTCGCGCTGACGGCGC
>JANMCS010000547.1:0-3951 GCA_031361405.1 Betaproteobacteria bacterium | reverse complement strand
CCACCCCGGCCAAGGCGGTGAAGCGCGCCAAGCGCACGGTCAAGGCCAAGCGGGCCACGGCAACCCGCACGCCCAAGGTTGCGAAGCGCGTGAAGCGCGCTGCAAAGTCCGCCACCCGCAAGTAATTCTCCGCTACCATTGAATGCGAAAGGGAGCCGACCGATGCTCCCTTCGTCTTGAATGAGGAGCGACATGCCGGTTCCCAAGACTTCCGGGCGCGCCCCGCGCGTCCGGAAGCGTACTGCACCGACAGCGATCAAGGCCTTCGCCCGCGGTGGCAAGTCGGGTATCGGGCTGGCACTCGCCGGCGGCGGTCCGCTGGGCGGTATCTATGAAGTCGGCGCGCTGCTCGCGCTGGCTGATTCGCTCGACGGTCTCGACCTCAACGAACTCGATGTGTACGTCGGCGTGTCCTCCGGCGGCTTCGTCGCGGCCGCATTGGCCAACGGCCTTTCGCCTGCCCAGATGTACCGGCTCTTCATCGATGACGGCGCCGATGCCGCGCTGAAGCCGGAAATTTTCCTGCGGCCCGCATTCGCGGAATTTGGCCGCTGCCTCGCCGCGCTGCCCGGACTCGCCGCTCGCGCCACGCTGCAATACGTGCGCGACCCGTTCCACCACGGCATCGCCGAATCCTTCGCCACGCTCACGCGCGCCATTCCCACCGGTTTTTTCGAGAACCGGGCGATCGATGCGTTCCTTGCACGGTTGTTCGAAGCGCCGGGTCGCACCAATGACTTCCGGCAGCTGAAGCACAAGCTTTACCTGGTCGCCACCAACCTCGACACCGGCGCCTCGGTCACGTTCGGCCCGGGGCAGCATGCCCACGTGCCGATCTCCCGCGCGATCGAAGCGTCGAGCGCACTGCCCGGCCTCTTCCCGCCGGTGGTCATCGACGGCGCCTATTACGTCGATGGCGCGCTCAACAAGACGCTGCATGCGTCCGTGGCGCTCGACGAAGGCGTGCAGCTCCTGTTGTGTGTCAATCCGCTGGTGCCCTTCGACGCAAGTTCCTCAACGCACGGCAAGCGCCTCACGGTGGCCAAGCTCAACCAGGGCGGACTGCCGCTGGTGCTGGGCCAGACCTTTCGCGCGATCATCCATTCGCGGATGAAGACCGGCATGGAAAAATACCGGCAGCAGTATCCGGATGCCGACATCCTGCTGTTCGAACCGGATCGCGAAGACGCCGACATGTTCTTCGCCAACATCTTCAGCTATTGGCAGCGCAAGAAGCTGTGCGCGTTGGCGTTTGCCAAGACCCGGCAGAGCCTGGTTGCACGCGCTGGAGATCTGGCCCCGTTGCTGCGGCAACACGGCATCACGTTGCGGACGGACCGGTTGCACGACGATGCTCGCCAGGTCCATGCCGCCGTCAACGACGCCCGTCCGCTGCATCACGACATCAAGGGCAACAACGTGCGCCAGGCGAAGCGCGAACTGCGCCATACGCTCGATACGCTGGAACGCGCGCTGGCCGTATCCCGCTGACCAGCCTGCACAGTTTGCGCGTCAGCGGCTTCGACTTACACTGGCCGCCCCATGGCTGAAAAAAAGACGCCGCGCCGTACGCGAGAGCGTATCCTCGAGAACAGCCTCGTGCTGTTCAATCGTTTCGGCGAGCCGCATATCACGACAGCCGACATTGCGGACGAGATGAATATCAGTCCCGGCAACCTGTACTACCACTTCCGCAACAAGGACGACATCATCGGCGAGCTGTACGCCGCCTACGAGGGCACCGTCCTGCCGTTGCTCACCGTGCCCGAGGAGCCCCCGCCAGGTGTCGAGGACCTCTGGTTCCTGCTGCACGCGCTGTTCGAGCGCATGCGCGAATACCGCTTCCTGTATCGCGATCTGGACGAGATCACGTCGCGCAACCGCAAGCTCGCCACGCGCTTCGCCGAGCTCTCCCGGCGCGGCGAACGCACCGTGATAGAGTTGTGCCGAGCCTTGGTGCGCAGTGGCCAGATGCTGGCGTCAGAACGCGAGATCGGCGCCCTCGCCGCCAACGTGGTCGTGGTTTCCACGTACTGGATGTCGTGGCAGCGCGTGGCCGGCCTCGCGGCCGGACCACCCGGCGACCAGCGCGACGTGAGTCTCGACCACGCGGCCTACCAGGTGCTGGCGCTGATTGCGCCTTTCCTGGTCGGCAACGGACGCACGCTGATCGAGCGCCTCGGTGACGATTATCTCTAGGCGCCAGAGCGCGCTCAAACGGGGGGAAATAATGGCGAAGAAGTGGGCGAAATTCCCGTATGCCGAGAAGGCTTATGCCTACGATGCGGCCGCGCTCAAGAAACAATGGGCACGCCTACATCGCGGTGATTGCGAGCCTTTCCCCAAGGATGCAGATGTGCTCGAGGCATGGCGCCATTTTCACGCCGGCGAATTCCAGCAGGCCGTGGAAGCGGGCAATGCGGCCGGTGGTGCCGGCGTCAATGCCGCCGTGAAGGCGCAGGTGGTGCACGCGCAATACATCGAGAAGGCTGAGGCTGCCAAGCTGGCGCTATTCGAGGAGGCCGCCGGCTGGGCCGAGACACGACGGGCGGAGGCGCCCAAGGATGCCAACGGTCATTATCTCTACGCGTTTGCACTCGGCCGCTACAGCCAGGGCATCAGCGTGGGCAAGGCCCTGGCGCAGGGCTTTGGCGGCAAGATCAAGGACGCGCTGCTGACGACGCTGAAGCTCGACGCCAAGCACGCCGACGCGCAAACGGCCTATGGGTCGTATCAGGCGGAGGTGATCAACAAGGTCGGCGGTATCGTCGCCAGTCTCACCTACGGCGCCAAGAAGGACTCTGCGATCGAACACTACGAGAAGGCGATCAAGCTCTTCCCGGAGTCGGCGATCACGCGCATCGAGTACGGCAACGGATTGATCATGTTGTTCGGCAAGGGCAAGATCGCCGACGCCACCAAGCTCTATGAGCAGGCGGCTGGACAAAAGCCGCTGGATGCGATGGAACGGCTGGATGTCGAACTCGCGAAGTCGGAACTGGAATAGACTGAAGCGCCAACTGCCACGGAGTCTGGATGTCGTTACGCATGGCATTGCCGGCACCACCAGCGAAACGCTCGGCCGTCATGCTGGCCATCGCGGGCTGCGTGCTTGTCTTCCCGGTCTCCGCACAGGACAAGGCCGCACCGGCGGCGGCAGGGGCCGCTGCACCGGCCAAGACCGCCGACAAACCTGTCGAGAAAATCGACACGCTGCGGCGCATTCGCGACACCGGCACGATCACGCTCGGGGTCCGCGAGACGAGCGTGCCCTTCTCATTTCTCGACGCGCAGAAGCAGCCGCAGGGCTACTCGGTGGACCTGTGCATGCGTGTCGCCGACGCGGTCAAGGCCGAGCTGAAGCTGCCGCGCCTCGATGTCCGGTTCGTGCCGGTATCGTCGTCCGACCGCATTCCGATGCTGGTGGCGGGCAAGATCGACCTTGAATGCGGGTCCACCACCAACACGCGCGACCGGCAGCAGCAGGTGGCGTTCGCATACACCACGTTCGTGGCCGGCATCAAGATGCTGGCCAAGCGCAGCGCCAACATATCCAGTATCGAGGACCTGCGCGGCAAGGATGTCGTGGTGACCAAAGGCACCACCAGCGAGAAAATCCTGGTCGCCATGAACGCCGACCGCCTGCTGAAGATGAACATCATCGCGTCCAAGGATCACGGCGAATCGTTCAAGGCCGTCGAGGACGGCAGGGCTGTGGCGTTCCCCATGGACGATGTGCTGTTGTACGGTCTCATTTCGAAATCGAAGAAGCCGGACGATTTCGCCGTCGTCGGCCGCTACCTGTCGGTGGAGCCGTACGCGATCATGTTGCGCCGTGACGAGCCCGCGTTCGAGAAGATCGTCAATCGCGCCTTGATCGATCTTTTCCAGACGGGCGAAATCAAGCGCATCTACGCCAAGTGGTTCAACACCAAGGACCTGGTGGTGCCG
>JANMCS010000526.1:0-4311 GCA_031361405.1 Betaproteobacteria bacterium | reverse complement strand
CCGGGGTACGTTCCGATGTATTCCTCACCCGTTCGCCGCTCGCCGCCAGGGTTGCCCCCGCGCTGCCGCTCGACTTGCATGTGTAAAGCATGCCGCCAGCGTTCAATCTGAGCCAGGATCAAACTCTTCAGTTCGATCTCTGCAAGTTAACTCATCTCAACGTTGGCCCTGCCCCCCAGCGCTTCCGCCAAAGGGACAAGACGTTCAGCCTCCCCGCCATCTCTGGCGAGAAAGCCTCACTGCGTTGTGCGAGCACTTCGTTTGTCTTGGATCTCCCCTGCCGCTTCGCCATCCCCCGGTTACCCGGAAAACAGCCCACAGCAAGGCCCCAGACCACGAGTACCCACACCTATCGGTTGCAAATTGTTAAAGAGCGTTCTGCCTGCGATTCCGCCCGGTTGAACCTGCGAACCGGAAAAGATGCAGCAGAGAGGCGCGATAATAGGATGAATTTCAGGGTGTGTCAACACCCGGTCACGCCAAGACCTCCAACGTTGGCCCGCTGCGAGGCTTTTCAAGCCCGGCCGCTAAAATCAACCGTCCAGCGCACCCGCGGAGATAATTTGACGCAACCGTCGACCATGCCTGCCCCCGGGCGAAACGCGCCGTGTCCCTGCGGAAGCGGCAAGCGGTTCAAGGACTGCCACGGCAGGACGGACGCGCACGAGGCCGGCACGGCGCCCGCCCCGGTGGAACTGGCCCGAGCGGGGATGGCCGCCCACCAGCGCAACGACCTCGACGCCGCGGAGCAACTCTACCGGGCAGCGCTGGCGGTCGAACCCGACCAGCCGCTCGCCCTCCACTACCTGGGCGTTGCGCTTTATCAACGCGGGAGCATCGACGACGCGATGCCGTTGCTCGATCGCGCGATTGCGCTCGTACCCAACGAGCCCGAATTCCACAACAATCGCGGCCTGGCGCTTGCCGCGAGACTGCAGGACGATCTCGCGGTTGCCGCGTTTCAGCGGGCGCTGGCGTTGAAGCCCCTGCACGCCGGCGCCTGGAACAACCTGGGACTCGCCTTGCAGGCGCTGGGTGACACGGCCGGCGCGGTCGATGCATTTCGACATGCGCTCGCCATTGCGCCGGACCATCCGCAGGCCCACTGGAATCTCGGCCTCGCGTTGCTTGTCGCGGGCGACCTGGCGGACGGATGGAAGGAATACGAGTGGCGCCTGCGCGCGCCCGAGCTCGGGCCCTTCATCCGCCAATGGCCGGTGCCGCGCTGGCAGGGCGAGGACATTGCCGGGAAGACAATACTGCTGCATGCCGAACAAGGCTTGGGCGACACGCTGCAGAACATTCGCTTCGCCGATGCAGTTGCGGCGCGCGGCGCGCGGGTCATCGCGGCAGTGCAGGCGCCGCTGTTGCGATTGGTGGCCACCGCGCCAGGGGTGTCCTTCACCGTCGGCCCCACGGCGCCCATGCCCGCGTTCGACATGCACGTCCCTTTGATGTCGCTGCCATTCGTGCTTGGCGCGACCGCGGAGCATCTGCGCGTAGCGATCCCGTATCTACGCAGCGACCCGACGCGACGGCAGGAAGCGGCGGCGCATGTCGCGCAACGCGCGAGCCGTTCGCTTCGCGTGGGCGTTGCATGGAGTGGCGCCACAGGCACCCATTACAACCTGCGCCGTGCGTGCCCGCTCGATGTGCTGGCGCCCATGTTCCGGCTGCCCCGCACCTGCTGGTTCTCGTTGCAGAAGGACAGTGCCGAGATTGGCGCGGAGCGCCCCCGCGCAACCGCGGTCCATCCGCTCATCGAACTCGACCTGCGCAACGACTTCGACGGCACCGCAGCCCTGATCGACGTGCTCGATGTGATCGTCACCGTGGATACCAGCATGGCCCATCTTGCCGGTGCGCTGGGCAAGCCGGTGTTGCTGCTGCTGCCGTCGGCGCCGGACTGGCGCTGGGGCATGGCAGGCGACGATACGCCGTGGTATCCGACGGCGCGCCTCTTTCGCCAGCGCACTGCCGGCGACTGGTTGGAGCCCGTGGCGCGGATCGAGTCGGCGCTCACGTTGTTGACGGCGACGCTACAACTGCCGCAATAGCGCAGTCAGCGCATCGATCGGCGCGCGATCATCGAAGATGCGGCGATGCGCGGCGCGGATCCGCGCGGCAATTTCCTGGCGCCTGTCGGCATCGCGCGCAAGTACCGCCGCCAATCGAACATACGCATCGCGGTCGGCCACGATCAGGTCGTCGAGGCCCATCAGCCTCAGCATGCCTGCGCTCTGACGTCCGCGCATGAAACGACCGGGCAGCGTGACCATCGGCAGTCCACTTGCCAGCGCGTCGAGGCTGGTGTTGCCGCCCGACCAATGCAACGTGTCGAGCATCAGATCGCAGACCGCATTGATCCGCAGATAGTCATCGTGACCACACTGCGGGAGAAAGCGCATGCGCTCGCCAGCCACGCCTGCCGCTTCGAGCCGGGTTCGAAATCGTTGCGTCAGCTGCGGCTCGCGCCCCTCAAACAGCACAAGTTCGGCCGCAGGTACTTCACGCAGGATCCGCGCGTACAGCGCATCGTTGTCGGGGTGGATCTTGAATAGCGATTGCGGACAGAGCAACAACGGCACGTCCGGTGGCAGGCCGAAGCCCGCACGGGTCGCATTCGCCGGTGCCGCAGGCATTGCATAAAGCGTACCGATACCCGGCAGCAAGAGAAGCGATTCGCGATAGTGTTGCGCGCTGTCCGCGGGTTCCATCGCACCGCAGGAGATGTAGACATCGACGGTATCGTGCCCGGTGGTTACCGGATGGCCCCATGCGGCGCACTGCACCGGCGCGAGCCGCAACGCGGCGAGTGCGAAGGTGACGGCACCCATGCCAAGCTCTGGATAGATCAGGATGTCGAGCGCGTCGGCGCGTATGCGGGGCGCCGCCTGCGATGGTCGCCACCATGGCAAGTGCCGGAAGTGATCCGCACGCGCGGCCAGGCGTTCGGTCAACGCATCGCGCTGGGGCAGCAGGTGGTAGACGAAGACCTCGAAGTCCGCGCGTGGCAGATCGGTGATCCAGTGCTCGAAGTAGCGTCCTGCCGTACAATCCCGGAAAAAGGTCGACGCGAAGCCGACGCGGATCCTCGAACCCGCGCTCGCTCGCCGGGGCATCGATTGCCGCCATGCCGGGGCCTGCGCGCTGACGACGGTGCCCACGAGGTCGCCATAGCGTCGCTGGAAAATCGTGTCGTCCTCGCCTTGGTAGGCGAGCAGGAAATTGGTGTGGCGTAGTTCATCGACCACACGCGCCGGCGTAAGCGTCGATGCCATCGTGGGCAACACGCGCTCGAGCACCGTCATGCCTTGCGCGTAGTCATCACGCGCGCGCGTCAAGGCTTCGATTCCATCGGGGATCATCGGCAACAGCAGCTGCTCACCCAGCTTGGCACGCAGCAACAGCGGGTCGCGTCGCAGCGCTTCCGCGAAGGCATCGCGCGCCGCGGGAAGGTCATCGGCCTCGGCCAGCGTGGCACCCAATTGCAGCGACACATTGCCATCACGGGTGTCGAGCGATGCCACGCGGCGGAATGCTTCGGCGGCACCCATGAGATCGCTGCGCTCGCGCAACAGGCCGCCCAGCGTGCGCAGCGCACCGACGTGTTCCGGCGCCAATTCGAGCGCGCGACGCAGGGCGACGGCCGCTCCCGCATCGTCGCCCGCTTCGCGCCGCAAGGTGCCGAGATTGGCCCACGCCAGGACGTAGCCTGCGTCGGCTGCCGTGGCGTTCTCGGCGGCGCGTACCGCGTCCGCGATGCGACCATGGCCGCGCAAGGCGTTGCCGAGGTTGTTCCACCCGCGCGCGTATCCGCGATCGACGCGCACCGCGTGCTCGAAGGCTGCGATGGCGCGTTCGAGGCGACCGGCATCCGCGCATACGAGACCGAGTTCGTTCCAGACCTTGGCCTGCGACGCGTCGAGCGCCAGGGCGCCCTCGAGGTCGACGATCGCGCGATCACGATCCGCCATCGCCTCGAAAGCGCGCGCGCGCAGGACGAGCGCCGCGACGCGGTCCGGCATCGCCAGCGCGTTCTCGGCCAACAGCGTATCGGCCAACGTGATCGCGGCAGGCGCATCACCTCGCGCAAGGCGCGTGGCAATCAGCGGCAGGCGCGGATCCGCCATGGGCGGTTCAGTCTGCCGCGCCACTGACGGGCGCTGCTGCGGACATTGCACGAAGGTACGCAGCCTCGAGATGGCGCGTATGGGCAGGCATGTCGACCAGCGGCGAACCGGTCAATCCGGCGGCAATGCGGGCGCGCACATCCGCGCGAAAGCCTGGATCATCGGCGAGTCGCTGCGC
>JANMCS010000519.1:0-2400 GCA_031361405.1 Betaproteobacteria bacterium | reverse complement strand
CTCTGCCGGGACCGGCGCACCGTTGATGCGCAGCGGCTGGTCGCCTTCCACGGGAATCAACCGATAGCCGTCGGCCGACTTGCGCACGATGGCCACCTGGATGCCCACGCGGCCCACCGAAAGCTGTTCGTTGGGAAACGGTACCGTACGACCGGCGCTCGGCCCCGACAACACGCGTACGGACGGAACCCGGGGGGGCGACACGTCCGGCGGCGGCACCTCCGGCGGCAGGGACACGGGCGGTGGCGCCGGCGGCTCCACCGGAATCGTGAACCGCTGCGTACTCGCCAGATCGGGCGACGCCGCCTTCGGATCGCCACGGCGGGCCGGCGCGTCTGCGGCGAACGGTCCGCGCGGCGTGGTGGGCACGCGCGGCGGCGCTGCGGGCGCCAGTCGCGCCGCTCCGGAGGCCTGCGTTGCGTCGGCAACGTTCGCGCCTTGGCCCGGGCGTTCCGCGACCACCGCGTCGGATGGCGCCCGCTCCGGCAACGGGGTCAGCGGCCGCATCGGCGCGGCCACGATGCGCGGCGGCTCGACCATCTCGCGCTCGAATTCGTCGCCGACGAGGATGCCGCGATTGGCGTAGGCCGTGCGCCCGGTGTTGATGCTCGGCGTCGGCACCGCCGAGCCACCACGCACCGGATCCACGCGCTCGCTCAAACCGCGCAGCTGATTGCGCACCATGTCGGGCGGCAACGGATCGACGCGCCCGTCGTCGTCGGCGAGATAGGTCAGGCGCTGGCGACCGATATCGATCTGGTCGTGATCGTTGAGAAAATGCTTGCCCGCGGCCTTGCCGTTGACGAGCGTGCCGTTGGTGCTGCCGAGATCCTCGAGGAAACTGTCCGCCAGGATCGTCACCACCGCCGCATGCTCGCCCGACACGGCGGGATAGGGCAGGCACACATCGTTGTCGGCCCGCCGGCCGATGGTGATGCGCTCCTTGTCGAGCGGCACATGCAGCATCGTGCCGTCGGCGAGATAGAGGACGAGCTTTCCCATGCCGGACGCGCCCTAGCCCTTTTTCCGGGCCAGCCAGCGCTGTGCCCAACTGGCAGCGGGCAGGAATTCGGGGGGCACGCGCACGACGATCACGGAGATATTATCGCGCCCGCCGTTCTGGTTGGCGAGGTCGATCAGGTCGGCCACGGCATCGGCGAGATCGCTGCGCTTCTCGTCGACGATCGAGTGAATCACCTCGGGGTCCACCATGTCGGTGAGGCCGTCCGAGCACAGGAGGTAGATGTCGTTGGCCTCGATCCGGTATTCGGAAATCTCAGTGGGCACGATCGCCTCGATGCCGAGCGCGCGCGTGACCAGGTTCTTGTTGAGCGAATAACGCGCCTGCTCCGGCGTCAGCACGCCGCTGTCGATCTGCTCCTGCAGCAGCGAATGGTCGCGCGTGAGCTGCTCGAACTTCTCGCCGCGCAACCGGTAGCAGCGCGAGTCGCCGATGTGGCCGATGGACACGCGATTGCCGCAGAACACGGCGGCAACGATCGTGGTGCCCATGCCGGCGCACTCCGGGCGCGCTTGTGCGGCCTCGTAGATACCCTTGTTGGCCGACGCGATCTGCTGCTGCAACAGCAACGCGCCGTGCGTCAGCCCGCTCTGGACATCGATCTTGGAGAGCTCGCGGCCCGATTTCAGCTCGGGCAGCATCCCGTTGGAAACTACGTTGACCGCGATCCCGCTGGCGACTTCGCCGGCGCTGTAACCGCCCATTCCGTCCGCCAACACGGCAATGCCGGCTTCGCCATCGACGAAGATCGAGTCTTCATTGTGCGCGCGGACCATGCCCGGATGCGACAGGCTGGCGATATCAAGAGCAACGGTGTCGGACATGGCAGGCAACGAAGGCAAAGGTGCGGACCGGTGAGTTTAGCGGCAAGCGGGCGCCGGCGGGAGCCTCCCCAAGCATTCCGCGTGCCCGCGCTCCACGACCGGGCGCGATGGACGCGCCAGGTGTCCGCGCCTTAAGCCTTCAGCGCCGCCTTCATGAGCTTGCCCATTTCCGCCGGGTTGCGCGTGACGGTGATACCGGAGGCCTCCATCACCTCGAGCTTTTCCTGCGCAGTGCCCTTGCCGCCGGAGATGATGGCGCCGGCATGGCCCATGCGCTTGCCTGGGGGCGCGGTGACGCCGGCAATGAAGCCGACGATGGGTTTCTTCATGTGATCCTTGGCCCACAGCGCCGCGATTTCTTCGTCGCCGCCACCGATTTCGCCGATCATCACTACGGCATCGGTGTCGGGGTCGTCGTTGAAGAGCTTCAGAATGTCGATGTGCTTCAGGCCGTTGACCGGATCGCCACCGATGCCCACTGCGGTGGATTGGCCCAGGCCGAGTTCGGTGAGTTGTCCCACGGCTTCATAGGTAAGCGTCCCGGAGCGCGACACG
>JANMCS010000457.1:0-6393 GCA_031361405.1 Betaproteobacteria bacterium | reverse complement strand
CATCGACGATGCCGCGCATGCAGTCGCGATCGAGGTCACGGCCGAAACGGTGGCGCGTACCGGCGTGGAGATGGAAGCGCTGACCGCGGCCACCATCGGGCTCCTCACCATCTACGACATGTGCAAATCCGCCGACCGCGCAATGCGGATCGAGGCGGTGCGTGTGGTGGAAAAATTCGGCGGCAAGTCCGGGCCATTCCGGAATCCGTAGTGCCGAGGGTCGGCATGCGGCTTGACGTGAGGCTTCAGCCTCGCATGTTCCGCGGCACGGCTGAAGGCACGCTTATGGGGATCGCTGCGTGCGAGGCTGAAGCCTCGCCTACGGGGCGCCACGCATGCGAATTATCAGGGGCAGACCCCGATTGATCGCGCTTGAAACCGCGTCATGAATCGCAGTCTGCCTCAATTCATGGTTTGGTCCGGTGGTTGGACCACTTGACCAACTTGGGGTGCCGCGCGTAGAGTCCGGTCGCTGGTTGCGCGGACCCACGGCCCTATGGAGGCCCAGGCCGCTGCGCCCAGGGAGGCGTTTACCCCGTGCCCCTGCATACCGTCGAACCACTGCGGCTTTACCGGCAAATTGCGGGCCAGATCGCGGCCCTGATCGACAACGGCGAGTTCGCGTCCGGCTCGCGGTTGCCGGCCGAGCGCGAACTCGCAGCATTGTTGGGCGTGTCGCGGACGTCGGTGCGCGAGGCGATCATTTCGCTGGAAATCGGCGGCCGCGTCGAGGTGCGCGTGGGTTCCGGCATCTTCGTGGCCGCCCCGCTCGCGGCGGAGCTGCCGGTCGACGCCGACGAGGGTCCAAGCCCCTTTGACCTCCTGGCCGCACGCCACCTGATCGAAGGTGAAATCGCGGCGGTTGCCGCGCGCCACGCCAAGAAGGCCGACCTCGTCGCGATGCGCAAGACCGTGGAGCGCATGCGCGACCACGCCAACGATTTCACCAGGCGCGACGCCGCCGACCGCGAATTCCACGTCCGGCTGGCCGCCGCCACGCGCAACGGTTCGCTGGCGCTGGTGGTGCAAGGGCTGTGGCAACAGCGCCGCGGCAAGTTGTGGTCGCGTATCGAAACCTATTTCCACACGCAGAAGATGCGCGAGGGCGCGCTGCTCGACCACACGGCGATCATCGCGGCGCTCGAGGCGCGCGACGCCGACGCGGCGCGCGAGGCGATGCACAAGCACATTGCCCGCGTCGAGCGCGAATTTCAGCGGCAATGGGACGTGATTGTCCCGCAGCAAGGAGCAGGGAACGGCATGCGCCGCGTGAGTCCCCTGCGCAAACGTAACGCCACCACACAGTTCGTACCCTGACCAGGAGGAGCACCATGCGTTCCAATGCATCGCCGTTGCATCGTGCGCGCCGCAATGCGCTCACGCTCGCTATAGCTGTCGTGTCAGCCTGTGCACTGAGCATCGGCCCTGCCGTTGCCCAGGCCCCGAAAGGTCCCGTCACGATCAACGTCGTCGACGTTGCGGGCAACCTGGCGCTGACCCAGGATGCCTTCGAGCTCTATGCCAAGAAATTTCCGAACATGGTGGCCAGGTTCAACTTCACCAAGGCGCCGTCGCCGGAGTTGCCGGGCAAGCTGAAGGCCATGCAGGGTGCGGGTCGTAGCGACATCGACCTCGTCCTCACCGGGACCGACTTTCTCGCGGCCGGCATCGAGCAGGGCTTGCTGGTCAAGGTGCTGCCTGAATACTCGGCGAAGTTTCCCAACCTGATGACCAATTACCAGGCGCCTGCGGCCAAGATGCAGGAACTGGCGATGGACCAGGGTATTGCCGTCACGTTCATGCCGGCGGGTCCGTTGATGGAATTCAATCCCGACAAGGTGAAGCAGGTGCCGACCACGGCGCAGGAACTGCTGGCGTGGTGCAAGGCCAATCCCAATCGGCTGATCTATGCGCGTCCCGCCAACTCCGGACCGGGCCGTACATTCGTGATGGGCCTGCCGTACATCCTTGGCGACAAGAATCCAAAGGATCCCGTCCACGGCTGGGAAAAGACCTGGGCGTATCTCAAGGAAATGAACAGCTGCATCGAGTACTACCCGACGGGTACTGGCCCCGTGATGAAGGAACTGGGCGAGGGCTCGCGGGACATGACGATGACCATGACTGGCTGGGACATCAACCCGCGCGTGCTCGGCATCGTGCCGAAGAACTTCAAGGTTGCGCCATTGAAAGGCATGACCTGGATCAACGATGCGCATTACATGGTGATCCCGAAGGGCGTATCGGCCGAGAAGATGGCGGTGATCCTCGACGTGATGGCGTTCATGCTCACGCCTGAGGCGCAGGCCTATACCTACGACAAGGGCTACTTCTATCCGGGCCCGGCGGTGAAGAACGTGCCGCTGTCGATGGCGCCGAAGGAAAGCCAGGACGCGATCAAGGAATACGGTCGTCCGGAATATGAAGCCTGGCTGAAGGATTTCCCGCATACGCAGTCGCTGGAAGCCAAGGCCCAGGTGGACATGTTCCGCATCTGGGATCAACAGGTCGGCGCGCAGAAAACCAAGTAATACCTGCCTTTCGGAAGTGGCGCGGAATTGGCGGCGCCACTTCTGACACCAGCGTTTCCAATGTCGAAGAAGCCATGAAACACGATTTCAGCGAATTGAAACTCGATCGCGTGACGCGGCGCTTCGCCGGGGCCGGAGGCAAGGCCTTCAACGCGCTCGACGAACTCACGCTCACGGTGCGGCGCGGCGAATTCATCGCGCTGCTCGGGCCTTCGGGGTGCGGCAAATCCACCGCGCTCAACTGCATTGCCGGACTGATGAACCTGTCGGGCGGCTCGATCTGGCTGGACGACCAGCGCATCGACACGCTGCCACCCGAGCATCGCGGGTTCGGGATGGTGTTCCAGAACTACGCGCTGTTTCCGCACATGACCGTTGAAAAAAATGTCGGCTTCGGCCTCAAGATGCGCGGCGTGGCCGACGCCGCAATCGCCAAGCGCGTGGCCACGGCGATGCAGCTCGTGCAGTTGACCGGACAGGCCCACAAGCTGCCGGGCCAGTTGTCCGGCGGGCAGCAGCAGCGCGTGGCCATCGCCCGTGCCATCGTCATCGAGCCGCCGCTGATCCTGATGGACGAGCCGCTGTCCAACCTCGACGCGAAGCTGCGCATCGAAACGCGCGCGGAAATCCGCCGCATCCACCGCGAGCTCGATCGCGCGACGATCTATGTGACGCACGACCAGGACGAGGCACTGTCGCTGGCCGATCGCATCGTGGTGATGAAGGACGGCATCGTCCAGCAGATCGCCACGCCCGCCGAAGTGTACGGTCAACCCGCCAACCTGCATGTGGCCCGCTTCATGGGCTATCGCAACGTGCTGGAAGTCGACGTGGTACAGGACGATGGCGAGCGGGTCGTCGTTACCTGTCCGGACCTAAGGCTGACGGGCCTGCGCAAGCAGCCGCTCGTGGGCACGCGCGTCGCCGTGGCCATCCGGCCGGAAGAAATCGTGGTCACCGACGGCGCAGGCGATAACACGATCGCCGGGCTCGTCGACAATGTCGAATATTGCGGCCGCGACGCGTTGCTGGATGTGGTCACGCCTGCGGGCACGCTATTGCACGTGCGTGGCGCGGTCACCATCCGGCGCGGCGATCACCTGCGCCTGCACGTGCCGGTGGACCGCGCGCTCGTCTACCCGCTCGGCTGAGGCATCGACGAAACCATGACTGCCCTTGCCAACCCGGAATACCGCCAACCGTTCGACCGCGCGCTGCTGCTGGTGCTGCCGGCCGCCGCGTTCATGATCCTGCTGTTCGTCTATCCGTTTCTCTACGGCCTCGTGCTGTCGTTCAACCCGAAGGAAGGCGGCGCGCTGGCCAACTACATCCATTTCTTCACCACCGACAACCTGTGGCCGACGATCTGGATCACGTTGAAGCTTGCGTTGCCCGCCACGTTGATCAACGTGGGCCTGGCGTTGCCGATCGCGTACAAGATGCGCGTGAAATCGCGCTACCAGCGATGGGTGACCACGATGCTGGTCGTGCCGATCACGCTGGGCACGGTGCTGATCGCCGAGGGGATGTTGATCTACTTCGGCCCCAAGGGCTGGCTGTCGCAGACGTTGCAGTTTCTCCACCTGTACGAGGGTCCGATACGCCTGACCCACAATTACTGGGGCGTGCTGATATCACTCGTCATCTCCGGCTTTCCGTTTGCCTTCCTGCTGATCCTGTCGTACATCACCGGGATCGATCCCGTGCTGGCGCGCGCCGCGTCCACACTGGGCGCAGGTCCGCGTTCGCAATTTCGCCATATCTACCTGCCGCTGCTGGCGCCAGGTCTCGCGATGTGCTTCTGCCTCGCCTTCGTGCAGGCGTTTTCGGTCTTTCCATCGGCCGTGCTGCTGGGTTCGCCCGCCGGACCCACGCGCGTGATCTCGATCGCGGCGTATGAGGCGGCCTTTGAGCAATACGACTATTCGCTGGCTTCGGCCATTGCGATGATCATGGGCTTTGTGCAACTGCTGATCGTTGCCGGCGTGCTGAGCCTGCGCAATGTGTTCTATCGCGGTCCGGTGTCCGGGGGCAAAGGATGAACGAGACCTCCAACCGCTGGTTCGGCCATGCATGGCGCGGCATGCTGCTGGGCCTGATGACGCTCTTCATCATCAACGTCGGGCTGATGATCCTCGCGGTGGCCACGAGCTCCTTCGCCAAGCGCTGGCTGGGTACCTGGCTGCCGGAAGGCTGGACCACCACATGGTACTCGGCCGCGTGGAAGGAGTTCCAGCTGGGCGACGTGCTGTGGGTCACGGTCGAGGTGGTGCTGGCGGTGGTTTTCCTGTCGCTCCTGATCGGCGTGCCCGCGGCGTATACGCTCGCACGGCGCGATTTTCCCGGCAAGCGCGCGCTGATGCTGCTGTTCCTGCTGCCGCTGATGGTGCCGCCGATCACGTACGGCATTCCGCTGGCCACCGTGCTCTACCAGGCGCACCTCGCGGGCACGATCTGGGGGGTCATCCTGGCCAACTTGATTCCTGCCGCGCCGTTCGTGATCCTGGTGATCACGCCGTTCATCGAGCAGATCGACCCCAATCTCGAGTCCGCGGCACGTGTGTTCGGCGCCAACACCCGGCGCATGTTCTGGCATGTGCTGGTGCCGCTGCTCGGTCCCGGGATTCTGGCGGCATCGCTGCTGGTGCTGGTGCGCACCATCGCGCTGTTCGAGCTCACCTTCCTCACGGCCGGCCCCGATTCGCAGACGCTGGTGGTGGCGCTGTACTACGCCGTGTTTGCGGCAGGCGTGCGCGCGCCGCAGTCGATCGATGCGATGGCGATGATCTACATGGCCGTCACGCTGGTCTGGTTGCTGATCGCCTTGCGTTTCGTCAACCCGACGCAGCTGGTGTCGCGCGTCAAGGAACATCCGCAACATGCCTGATCCCGCTGCGACGAACCGCCTGGGACGTTCCGCTTTGCCGACGCTGCCTATGGGCGTGCGCCGCCCGGACTATGCGCTGGATGCCATCGAGGTCGGCATTGTGCACCTCGGCCTCGGTGCCTTCCATCGCGCGCATCAGGCGGTGTACACCGACGCCATCCTGCACGCCGATCCGCGCTGGGGCATCTGCGGCGTATCACTGAAGACGCCGCGCGCGATCGAGCCGTTGGCGGCGCAGGACGGGCTCTACACGCTGCTGACGCGTTCGGGCGACGGCATCGAGCCACGGGTGATCGGCAGCGTGCGCGAAACGATGTTCGCAGGTGCCGATCGCGCCGGCCTCATCGCGCGCTTGGCCGATCCGCGCATCATGGTGGTGACCGCCACGGTCACGGAAAAGGGTTACTGCCACGATCCCGCCACGGGTGCGCTCAACGCCACGCATCCGGACATCGTGCACGATCTCGCACATCCCGACGCGCCCGAATCGGCGGTTGGCATTCTGGTCGCGGGGCTGGCAGCGCGCCGTGCCGTCAATGCTGGACCCCTCACGTTCGTCTGTTGCGACAACCTGCCGCACAACGGGCGCCTGGTCGAAGGAGTGGTGCTGGCCTTCGCGGAACGTCGCGATCCGGACCTGGCAGCGTGGATTCGCACCAACGTCACGTTCCCCTGCACGATGGTCGATCGCATCGTCCCGGCGGTCACGCCGGCCGATGTCACCGATGCGCAGCGCCTGCTGGGCGTGCACGATGCCGCGCCGGTGGCCGCGGAACACTTCGGGCAATGGATCATCGAGGATCGCTTTGCGGGACCGCGTCCGCCGTGGGACAAGGCGGGTGCGCAGTTTGCCGCCGACGTCGCGCCTTTCGAGTGGATGAAGCTGCGACTGCTCAATGGCAGTCACTCGACGTTGTCGTACCTCGGCTTCATGCTCGGCCACGATTTCGTGTGGCAGGCGTCCAGCGACCCCGA
>JANMCS010000455.1:0-2944 GCA_031361405.1 Betaproteobacteria bacterium | reverse complement strand
TTTCACGTCAAGGGTCTGGTCGTCGATGGCGTTTTTTCGTCAGTCGGGTCCACAAACTTCGACAATCGATCGTTTCGCCTTAACGACGAGGCCAATCTGAACGTGCTGAATGCCGAGTTCGGGCTCGCACAGCAGCAGGTTTTCGAGGCCGACTGGTCAAACGCGCGAGGGATCAGCCTCGAGCAGTGGCAAAAGAGGCCGTTGATGGAGCGGGTGCAAGAGCGCTTGGCGTCGTTGCTACATTCACAACTTTGATTGTGAAAAGCGCGCACGCCGAATTCGGGTGAGAGCGGAGTCAGCGCCGATATTTCAAAAGCAGAACGCTGGCAGTCTCTGGATAGACCCGTTGACGTCGGTATCTGACGCCTGTGAGGACCAAGTACTGCCGACCCAACGCTGGAGAAATATCGGGACTTAGACCGCGACGTCGCTGATCTGGGGCTCACTTACATGGATCTGGCAGTCAGCGCGCGTGATAGGGCGGGACGACGGAGCGCTGAGCCAACTTGCTCGCGATCTGAAAAACCAGGGGTAAGTTCACCGTATCAGGGTCGCGGGGGACCACGTCAAAGTGGCAGAGAGTGGCCATCAAAGTTCCCTCGGAGTCCATGATGGGTACTCCGATGTAGCACTGATATAAATCGCGCGCCGGGTGCGCCTGGAGCCGCTTGTCCACCAGCGAATTCGCCGTCGTGAACGCGCCCTTGCTATCTCTCACAAAGCAGCAATAGGTGGCCGACTCGGGCATCTCCGAAGACGTCATCAGCTCCGGGTTCTCACGGTCATAGAAGACGACGGCTTTGACCTTGGTGCCATCGAACCTGAAGATGCCGATGTACCTGTAGTCGGTGTAGTCCAACAAGTGGGCGAGACTCGCCCGCAAACCATAGGTCTGTAGCATCGACTCGAAGCGGCGGAAGGCGCCCTCGGTGGGCAGGCTAGGGATCATGATGGAAGACACTCCGATCCTTCTACAGCGGTGCGCGATACCAGCCGGCAGGTGGGGAGGACAACGCCCCAAAATGACAAATGTGGTGCTGTTTCGTCTTTCTGTCTGTGCGGCATCGTACATATGCCGATTTAGTTCGACAAATCGCATGACCATCGGGCTGTCTAGACTACTCGCGTCGAGCACTTGGCCTTTTACGTAGTCGGCCCTGCGAAATTCACCCAGCCATCGTCCGCACTGCCGAGCGAAACGCGGGCACCACGTGTCGCGTTGGCTTTGCGGTCGGCCCCAGCGACTTCGGCCACACTGGGATCGCTTGGAGCAAGCCGGCCGAGTACGCGATCACAGCCGTCAAGGCGCAAAAGGGCCCTCTCGGGCCGAGACGAGCAATCGCCCGCAGCAGCCAGCGGATGTTGCAGACCGCCGCACAGCTCAGCGCGTCCAATGCATCTCCCACGGCGCCTTGCAGCCAGCACCGGTCCATCCGGTGGTCGGTCTTCGTGCGGCGGCGTGGTTTATGGACCGCTTGCAGTCTGTTCGCTGTCGCACATAGCTTGGCATGAATGCCCCCGGCTTCCCACCGTGGACAGCGGGGTTAAAGAATTTCGCTGTTTTGTGCGCTGTCGCACAGAGCGGTTAGTTGGGGCGGGCATAGAGTCGCCAGCAGCCTCAACCTCACTCAAGGAAACAGACATGGCTGTACCTCGTCGACTCCGCCTACTGGGCATCATCACCGGCGTTCTGGCGGTGGCCGTTGTATTCACCGGTTGCAGCAATAGCGGCGACGGCGGATCCGACGGACCCACGACATCCGAGATGCCGGTGATTCACGCGGTGGGCAACGCCACAGCCGGGCAGCAGGTGTTCCGCTTCGAGACCTTCGGCAATGAGGGTTTCTGGACCGATGCGATGCGCTTGCAACAAGGCATCGTGGCCGCCGGCGTCACCCCTCTGGCCGCTCTGGGCATTGGACTGAACGTAGACTTCGATGCGCTGGATTCAGCCACCCAGGCAGCCATCGAGGCTGAACTGCTGACCGATCTAAGCCCGGCCAACGCGCCGCTGCTCAACGATCCAGCCACCACGGTGGCGCTCATCAATGCCAATGCGGTGATCGGCGTCGTGGCCAAGGATTCGAACGGGGACGGCATCATCGATATCGCCAATGGCGACAAGACCGGCGCCAGTTGTGCGCTGTGTCACACCATCACTGATGGCTCCACATTCAACGCCACCACCGGCGGCACGATCGGCAAACGCCTCGACGGACGCGCCAACCACAGCCTGAACTTCGGTGCACTGGCCGCTTTGGCCCTCAACTCACGAGCCTACTACCCGGCATTGCAACTCGCCCTCGTGGCCAATGGCGGCACCACGCTGGGCCGTGCGCCCAGCGGCTTGACGCCCGCCTCCACCGAAGCGGAGGTGGATGCGTATCTGAACAACCCTGCGTACTACCCGGTGGGTTCGTTCGACGACACGGTGGATGGCAATGGCGATCCGATGCACAACTCCACGCTGTTCCGCTCCGACCTGGCTGCACCGTGGGGCACCGAAGGCAGCATCGCTACGCTCGACAACTTCAGCAACCTCGTCTACACCGCGCTGCTGGATCCGACGAACCTCACAACGGCGGGCGGGCGCGCCTTTCTGCGCAAGCTGGGCGGCACCGATGCCGGCACCGAAATCGCCGATGGCTACGTCCAGGTGCTGGCCGCCACCGGCGTGACGGGCTATCCCTTCCTCACGTCCACCGCCAGCCCGGTGCCGGGCACCGAAGTAGCGCCGCTGGGCATTCGCGTTGACAACACCAAGTTGATCGACATGAACGGCTACCTCAACAGCCTTCAGGCGCCAGCTGGGGTGGTGGCGGATGCGACGGCCAGCGAGCGGGGCCGCGTGCAGTTTCGACAATCCTGCACCGGTTGCCACAACGTGGACCAGAGCCTGGCCGTGCCAGCCTTCATCGTGCCGATGATCGATATCTTTCCTGGC
>JANMCS010000453.1:0-2084 GCA_031361405.1 Betaproteobacteria bacterium | reverse complement strand
GCGCGGCAGGATCGGCAGGCGCGGGTTGCTGTAGTCGATCGCGTTGTCGGTGGGCTGCCCGTACTGGAGGAAATAGATCGGTTTGCCGTTGTAGTCGAACTTCGTCGCGCATCCGGCCAGCATGGCAACGACGCCGACGACAAGCGCGCAACGCAGCGACTGGCGACTGATGGGGCTCATCCTGCACTCCCTTCAAACGGTCGGAACCGGTGGGGCGGCAACGCTGCAGACGCCGGAATGGTTCGGTATTGGGTGACGGCAAGAAGAGCCCGCACCGGGATTGCTCATGCTTAGTTTACCGCCACCAGGCGCAATCGCGTGAAATTCAAGGCTGAGCCACTGATGGCGGGTGGGCACAGGTGCAGTTTTGGCATCGGGAAAGGGGCACCGGCCGCCCATGCCGGCGGCATCAACCTGCGCGGATTCGGGCCGGGACTGCCCGGCGGAGCAACCGCGGCCAAACCACACAATATCGGCGCATTGCATCCGGCGCGTCGAACGTTCGTTCTATAGTGGGAATGGGCGCTGCCGGCACCTCTTAAACTACTTACGCTTTCAATGCTAAGTATCTATTTATGCAGAAGAAAGAGTTTTGTTGTGAAATCGTCGCTAAGTCATTGTTCGGAAACCGGAAAACGGTTGACCCGATTCAAACTTCCCGCGTATAGTTCGTTCGGGTGGTAAAAAGTGGGTGAAAGTGGGGTATCCGGCTTTGCGAGTGGTTTCGCGGACCGGGTGACTTCGCTGGACACGCCACACGAATGAGGAGAGCGGGCAGTGGCGGATGTGGGGAACGCTGGAGCAACGCCAGGCGACGGCAACGCCGCCGGATCGGCACCTGCGGTGTTTCGCGGCGTGACCCAGCTCGTCCTGGATGCCAAGGGCCGACTCGTGGTGCCCACGCGTCACCGCGACGGCCTGACGCCCACGGGCGATGGCCGCCTTGTACTTACCGCCGACCCCTCGCGCTGCCTGCTTCTGTATCCGCTCGCGGCGTGGGAACCCATCCAGGCCCGGCTGATGGCGCTGTCGTCCTTCAACGAACAGATCCGAGGCCTGCAGCGCCTGCTGGTGGGGCACGCCGACGATGTCGAGATCGACGCCGCGGGCCGCATCCTGGTGCCGCCTGCGTTGCGTCGCTACGCCGCGCTCGACAAGCATGTGGTCCTGGTCGGACAGGGGCAAAAATTCGAATTGTGGGACGAGGCGCGCTGGCAGGCGCAAACCGCCCAGGCGATCGCCTTCCAGCCCAACGGGTTGCCGCCCGAGCTCGACGGCTTTTCACTCTGATGGACAGTGGCAACCATATCCCCGTCCTGCTCGAAGAAGCCGTGGCGGCGCTGGCGGTCAAGCCCGACGGCGTCTACGTCGACGCCACCTTCGGCCGCGGCGGCCACACCCGCGCCATCCTCGCCCGGCTCGCCGCTTCCGGCCGCCTCATTGCACTCGACCGCGACCCGGCCGCCGAGGGTGTCGCGCGTGAACTGTCCGCGCTCGAGCCCCGCTTCTCGTTTCACCGTGCATGGTTTTCGGAACTGCCTGCCGTCATCAGCGCCGTGGCACCGGCGCAGGTCGACGGCGTGCTGCTCGATCTCGGCATCTCCTCGCCACAGATCGACGATGCCGAGCGCGGTTTCTCCTTTCGCCACGACGGTCCGCTCGACATGCGGATGGATCCGTCGCGCGGCGAATCTGCAGCCGAGTTCGTGGCCCGCGCCACGCCGCGTGAATTGATGGAGGTCATCCGCGATTATGGTGAAGAACGGTTTGCTCAATCGATTGCAAGAGCAATTGCGGCGGCGCGCACGCGCGACCCCATCCTGCGGACACGCCAGCTCGCGCACATCGTGGCCGAAGCCCTCGGCGCGCGCGCGCGGAGTGATTGGAGTCAGGATCCGGCCACGCGCACGTTCCAGGCCCTTCGGATTTTCGTGAACCGCGAGTTGTCTGAGTTGCAGGCGACGCTGCCGCGGGCGGTGTCGCTGCTGCGCTCGGAGGGACGGCTCGCCGTGATCAGTTTCCATTCGCTGGAGGATCGCATCGTCAAGCGTTTCATCGCGCGGGCATCGCAGCCCTTCGGCGGC
>JANMCS010000004.1:0-1281 GCA_031361405.1 Betaproteobacteria bacterium | reverse complement strand
GCGTCGGGCTCACCCGGATACCGCGTGGACAGCGCGACGGTGCCCACGTAGACGATCAGCAACATGGTGCCGACGATCACGGACGATGCCTCGCCGAACACGGTGGGAATCCATTCCGTCAGCTGCATTGCGCCCCACACGATCACGACGGTGCCGGAAATCGTGAATCCCCAGCCGAGCAACCGATCCTTCAGCGGCGAAGGGCGCCGTGGCAGGCCGCGCATTCCCGCCTTGCACGCTTCAAGGTGGACGATATAGAACAGCGACAGGTACGCGAGGATGGCAGGCAGAAATGCGTGCTTGATGATCTCGGTGTACGGGATGTTGACGTACTCGACCATCAGGAACGCTGCGGCGCCCATCACCGGCGGCATGATCTGGCCGTTGGACGACGACGCAACCTCGATGGCGCCGGCCTTTACCGGCGAATAGCCCACGCGCTTCATCAGCATGATGGTCACATTACCGCCAGTGAGCACATTGGCCACCGACGAGCCGGAGATCATGCCGTTCAATCCGGACGACAGCACCGAGGCCTTGGCCGGGCCACCGCGCATGTGGCCCATCAGCGCAAAGGCCACGCGGGTGAGATAGTTGCCCGCGCCCGCCTGGTCAAGCATCGCGCCGAACAGCACATACAGGAACACGAAACTGGTGGATACGCCAAGTGCGACGCCGAACACACCTTCGGTGGTCAGCCACATATGCGAGGCCGCGCGGGACAGCGAGGCACCCTTGTGCGCGATCATGTCCGGCATGTAGGGACCGCCGAAT
Source organism: Betaproteobacteria bacterium (assembly GCA_031361405.1). Lineage (GTDB taxonomy): Bacteria > Pseudomonadota > Gammaproteobacteria > Burkholderiales > Casimicrobiaceae > VBCG01. The sequence goes on along the minus strand of JANMCS010000004.1, from coordinate 507 downwards.
GTGTAGCCGAGAAACACGATCGCCATGATCGTCATCGGCAGGCCCAGGCAGCGGCGCGTGGCTTCGAGCAGCGTCACCACCCCCACGATCGAGAAGGCGATGTCAAAGCGGGTGGGGGACCCCGGCCGCAACGACAACCCGGCGTGGAACAGGAAGATGTACAGTGCGCAGAAGGCCGCGATGGCCGCCAACAGCCAGTCGTAGGCAGGCACGCGATTTTTGGGTGCACCCTTCCACAGCGGATAGCAGAGGTAGACCAGGAAGACGGCGAACGCGAGGTGGATCGAGCGCGCCATCGTGTCGTTGAACATCACGAAGCGCTGCAGCGGCGGCACGGCCGCCGAGAGCCAGAACGGCAATGGCGAGGAAATCCACAATTGGAACAGCGACCACACGACCGCCGTATTGACGATCAGCAGGCGCGTGGCGCCGGCGGGCGCTCGCGCGCCCGATTCCACCGCAGCGACTTCGTCGAGCAGTGACTGGTTGGCGACGCCGGTCACGCGT
>JANMCS010000411.1:0-1677 GCA_031361405.1 Betaproteobacteria bacterium | reverse complement strand
CGCGACGAAGATGCGCGGTGCCGTTTCGATTGCCTTGATCATTCGAATTCCTGCATCGTGGCTGGCGATGGGCTCATGCGTAACCATCCGGTGTCTCGGTGCGTCGCGGCGAATAGGTCTCCCACTTGAGGCAGCCAGGGCAGCGCCAGTAATACTGCTTGGCCCGGAACCCGCAATGGTCGCATTTGTACATGCCCAGCCGCTTGATGTGCTGTGCCACCAGGCCCTTGACCAGTTCCAGATCGTGGCGCCGGTCGGCGGGTGCGGCCAGGAGTTGTGCCTCGAGCAGCCGGTCCAATCCCAGCAGCGTGGGGTTGCGCGCCAGTTCGTCCTTGATGAGTCCCGCCGCCGCATCGGGACCATCCTGTTCCAGCACCAGCGAGAACAGCGCGTTGAGAAGGTCGAGCGACGGATATTGCGCCTGGTAGCTGCGCAGCACGCGGATGCCCTGCGCCACGGCGCCCGCCTTGCGCCATGCGTCGGCCATGCGATCCGCCGCCAGCGCCAGGAACACGGGATTCTGCGTCTCGATCCTCTGCCACGTGGCGATCGCGCCGGCAATGTCGCCCTGCTGCAACTGCCCGTCACCTGCGATCAGTGTCGCCCGCGCGCAGCCACGATACGCGGCAAACGCGGCGTCGAGTTCACGCTGTGTCTTGGCACGATCCGAATCAAGCAGCGCGGCCTGCGCCAACTCGCAGTGATATTGCGCGATTTCCTTGAAGTACGGCTGCTTGGCCAGCGCTTCCATCCGCTGCGTGGCGGCAATCGCCTTGATCCAGTCCTTCTCGGTTTCGTAGATCGAGATCAGGTATGACAGCGATGAATGCTCGAACGACGTGCCATCGAGCTTGGTGAAGAGTTCCTCAGCGCGATCGAGCAATCCGGCGCGATGGAAATCCTGCGCCAGTTCGTGCGTGGCCATAGTGCGCTTGTCGGCCGGGAGGTCGGGACGATCCAGCAGATTCTGGTGCATGCGGATCGCGCGGTCGATCTCGCCCTGGCGACGAAACAGCGAGCCCAGCGCAAAGTGCAGGTCGATGGTTTGCGGATCGACCTTGACCACCTCGATGAACGACTCGATGGCCTTGTCCGGCTGTTCGTTGAGCAGGAAGTTGAGGCCGCGGAAATACGACAACGGCAGCGCGCGCGACTCGCGCAGCAGATGCTTGATGTCGATGCGCGCGGCGACCCAGCCCAGCCCGAAGAACACCGCCGGGATCGGCAGCAGCCACCACAGTTCGAAGTCCATGCTGCCGGCCGTTAACCGAGGTCGATCACAGGCCGTCGGACAAACGGTCGTGGCGTGGGTGGCCCACGCCAGGAGCCGTGACGGTGTCGGGGACCGGCCCGGAAGGCAACGCGCCGGCCTGGCGTTGTTCGCGGCGCAATTTGTTCAGCTGCCCCTTCAACCGCGAAGCGCGTAACGCACCCGCCAGCAATCCCGCGGCGACCCCGGCGGCAAAAGTGATCAGCACGACGAAGACGAGCGGCGCCTGCAAGCTGACGAGGTTGAAGAAGCGCAACGTGACCGTATCGGCGTTCTGCAGCGCGACAAACAGCAGGACGATGAAGACGGCGGCAGCAATGATCCAGCGCACGGTTTGCATGGCGTGATTATGCCACCGAGCACACGGTGGCCCTCAATGAAAAAAACGGGCGGAAGAGTTGCCTCTC
>JANMCS010000327.1:0-1228 GCA_031361405.1 Betaproteobacteria bacterium | reverse complement strand
CGGAATGTAGGTACCTGTATCCCACGTCTGCCGGTTCTGGTCGTGCAGGACCGAATGCCGGTGCGAGAACGTGCCGCGGCCGATGTCCTCGCCGGACAGACGCACGCCATAGCCATCGTTGAGCAGCGACGCGTAGGCCAGGCTTTCACCCATGCCCCAGTCGAGCGGCAACGAGCCCTCGCCCATGGCGCGGCGATCGGCGATCACGCGTTCCACACGCGAATGCAGCTTGAAGCCGTCCGGTACCGTGGTGAGTTTCATGGCGAGCGACTGCAGCGTCGCCAGCGGCACGCCCGTCAACGTGGTGTCCGACCATTCGCGCTTGAGATACGGCGACCAGTCGATGGTGAATGGCGGCTTGTAATTGGACAGGATCGTCTTGTTCGTGTGCTGCCCGCGGTCCATCGCCGCGCGGAACGTGGTGACCATCGCCTCGGCGTCGGCGGCGGCAATCACTCCAGCCTCGACCAGGCGATCGGCATAGAGCTTGCGCGTGCCGGCGTGCTGGGCAATGCGGCGATACATGAGCGGTTGCGTGACCATCGGCTCGTCGGCCTCGTTGTGGCCGAGGCGGCGGAAGCAGACGAGATCGATGAAGATGTCACGGTGGAAGCGCTGGCGATACTCCATCGCAATCTCGACCGCCAGCAACGCCACTTCCGGATCGTCGCCGTTGACGTGCAGGATCGGCGCCTCGACCATCTTCGCAATGTCGGTGCAATACGCCGTACCACGCGCATCGCGCGGATCGGACGTGGTGAAGCCGATCTGGTTGTTGATGACGATGTGGATCGTGCCGCCCGTGTAATAACCACGGGTTTGCGCCATGTTGAGGATTTCCTGGTTCACGCCCTGCCCGGCAATGGCGGCATCACCGTGGATCAGGATCGGCAGCACCTGGTCGCCGCGGGTGTCGCCGCGCCGATGCTGCCGCGCGCGCACCGAGCCCTCGACCACGGGATTGACGATCTCGAGATGGGACGGGTTGAACGCCAGCGTGAGATGCACGGGACCGCCCGGCGTAGACACGTCGGAGGAGAAGCCCTGGTGATATTTGACGTCGCCGGCGGGCAGCGCCTGCGCCGCCTTGCCTTCGAATTCGGAGAAAAGATCGCTCGGCATCTTGCCGAGGATATTGACCAGCACGTTGAGGCGGCCGCGGTGCGCCATCCCCATCACGATTTCCTGCACGCCCGCCGCGCCGGCCTTCTCGATCAGCCGGTCGAGC
>JANMCS010000349.1:0-7519 GCA_031361405.1 Betaproteobacteria bacterium | reverse complement strand
GCTCGCGCGCCCGATTCCACCGCAGCGACTTCGTCGAGCAGTGACTGGTTGGCGACGCCGGTCACGCGTTACTTCATCAGGCCTTTTTCCTTGAAGTACTTCACCGCACCCGGGTGGAAAGGCACCGAGTTGCCTTCCAGCGAACCTTCCTTCGTGATGTTGGTGATGGCCGGATGTAATTTCTTGAAGTCGTCGAAATTGTCGAAGACCGCCTTGGTGATGGTGTACGCCGTGGCATCCGGCATGTCGGCGCTGACCACCAGCGTGGCCAGTACGCCGAACGACGGCTGCGCCGCATCGGTGCCCTTGTACATCTTGCCGGGGATGTCGGCCTTGGCGTAGAACGGGTTGGCGCCGACGAGCTTGTTGATCGGTGCGCCGGCAACCGCGGCGATGTTCGACGCGCACGACGTGGCGGCCTCCTGGAAGATGGCGTTGGGATGGCCGGCGACGAAAACGAAGGCGTCGATCTTGTTGTCGCACAGCGCGGGCGCCATCTCGACAAACTTCAACTCGGACGCGAGCTTCAAGTCGCTTTGGGCAATGCCGAATTCCTTCATCACCAATTCCATCGTCGAGCGCGTGCCCGAACCCGGGTCACCGATGTTGATGCGCTTGCCCTTGATGTCCTCGAACTTCTTGATGTTGGCGTCCTGGCGTGCCACCAGCGTGAAAAGCTCGGGGTAGACCGAGAACAGCGCGCGCAGCTTGGGCTGCGGCTTGTCCTTGAAGGCGCCTTCGCCCTTCATCGCATAGAACTGCGTGTCGCTCTGCGCGAAGCCCACGTCCATGTCACCCGACATGACCGAATTGATGTTGAACACCGAACCGCCGGTGGACTCGACCGTGCAGCGCAGGTTGTGGTCCTTGCGCCCGGCATTGACGAAGCGGCAGATGGCCCCGCCCAGCGGGTAATAGACACCGACGATGCCGCCCGTGCCCACGGTGATGAACTTCTGTTGCGCTTGCACTGGAAGGGGCGCGAACAGCAGCGCTGATGCAAAACCGGCGGTGACGGCGGTAGCAAGCAAGGGCATGCGCATGGCTGGTTTCTCCAGGTCGAGGTGTCGCGTCGGGCGCATGGATCGGGCGCGCCTCCGGCAATCGGGCAGTCTAATCAAGTTTCCGGCCGTAAGATACCAGCGGGCCGATCCCGCGCCTTACCATGCCGTTTCGCGCTCCGCTGTTGCGCCGATCCTGTGGATCGTGAGGTCGGCGCCGTTGAACTCGTCCTCCGGATCGAGGCGCAGTCCCACCGTGGCCTTCAACGTGCCGTAGATGATGGCGCTGCCGGCCACGGCGATGATGATGCCGAGTCCGGTACCGAGCACCTGTGACGCCAGCGCCACGCCGCCGAGCCCGCCCAGCGCCTTGGCACCGAAGATGCCGGCCGCAATGCCGCCCCATGCGCCGCAGATGCCATGCAACGGCCACACGCCCAGCACGTCGTCGATCTTCCAGCGATTCTGTGTTTGCGTGAACAGGATCACGAACAGCGCGCCCGCGACGAGGCCGGTGGCGAGCGCGCCTAGCGGGTGCATCACGTCCGAGCCGGCGCAAACGGCCACCAGGCCGGCCAGGGGCCCGTTGTAGACGAAGCCCGGATCGTTCTTGCCGACGACGAACGCGGCCAGCGTGCCGCCGGCCATCGCCAGCAGCGAATTGATCGCGACCAGGCCGGAGATTTTGTCGAGCGTCTGCGCCGACATCACGTTGAAGCCGAACCAGCCGACGGCGAGAATCCACGCACCCAGCGCCAGGAACGGAATGGACGACGGCGGATGCGCCGAAATGCCCCCCTCCTTGGAATAGCGGCCGCGTCGCGCGCCCAGCATCAATACCGCCACCAGCGCCACCCACCCGCCGAACGCATGCACGACGACGCTGCCCGCGAAGTCGTGGAACTCTTCCCCGAACGAGGATTTGAACCAGGCTTGAATGCCGAAATGCTGGTTCCACGCGATGCCTTCGAAGAACGGATAGAGGAAGCCAACCAGCAGGAACGTGGCGGCGAGTTGCGGGTTGAACTTGGCGCGTTCGGCGATGCCCCCGGAGACGATCGCCGGGATGGCCGCGGCAAACGTCAGCAGGAAGAAGAACTTGACGAGTTCGTAGCCGCTTTTCGGCGTCAGTGTTTCCGCGCTGCCGAAGAAGGTGACACCGTAGGCGACCGCATAGCCGATGAAAAAATAGGCGATGGTCGACACGGCGAAGTCGACCAGGATCTTCACCAGCGCGTTGACCTGGTTCTTCCGGCGTACAGTGCCCAGTTCAAGAAAGGCAAAGCCGGCATGCATCGCCAGGACCATGATTGCGCCCAGCAGAATGAACAGCGTATCGCTGGCGGCCTTGAGTGCTTCCATTGCGTCCCCCTCGGTGACGGTGCGGCGGTGGTGGTGATAAACGGGCGTTTGAACGCCTCTGTGCCGGTTGTCGTCGCTGACGAAAAATCGAGCTGCGTCGCAACGACCGGCAACCGGACATTGCCACAACGGGTCGTCTAAGCACAGCCCTTGCGCGAGTGGGTGTATTGTTGCTTGTTGCCGCGTTGGCCATGGGCCGGCTCGGCGCGGAGTCCACAATCCTGTCAACGGAGGTGCACGATGAATACGAACATGTTTCAATCGAAGTGGGGCGCGGGGCTGGCAGCGGCCGGTCTGGTAGCCATTCTTGCGGGTTGCACGTCGATGAATTCGATGCGCCCGATGATGGCCGGACAGAAGGTCGAGCTCTCCGGCGCCAATGAAGTACCGGCGGTAGCCACAACGGCGGCGGGTACCGCCAACGTCACGATCAAGGACGACCGTTCCGTGGTTGTGATGGTCACGGTTTCCGGCATGACGGCTACGGCGGGGCACATCCACGAAGGCGCAGCCGGGACCAACGGCCCGGTGATCGTCCCGTTCACCAAGACAGGCGACAATACCTTCGCCTCAGCCGATGGCGCCAAGCTCACGGAAGCCCAGTACGCTGCCTACAAGGCGGGCAATCTGTACGTAAACGTGCACAGCGCCAAGAACCCGGGTGGCGAAATTCGCGGGCAGGTGAAAGGCAACTGAGCGTCGCGACGCGCATTCACCGCGTCGGTATTGGACGGCCGCCCCCGGGCGGCCGTTTGCATGGTGGAATGAAAGCGAATGGCGAAGGGAAGAGCCGCTCCCGTTCCGTCAGCGGGCGAGCTCCTGCGCGAGCCTGGCGGCAAAGGCTTCGCTGCCGCGCTCGATCAGGTCGAGCGTCATCTCGAAGCCCTCGGGTCCCTCGTCGTAGGGATCGGGTACGTCGCGCACGCCAAGCTGGGGTGCGAGATCGAGAAACAGGCCAAGATGCCCGCTGAAGTGCGCGGGGCGCATCGCAACGAGGTCGCTCAGGATCGCGCGATCCATCGGCAGGATCCAGTGATAGCGATCGAAATCGGCCACCTTCACCTGACGGGCACGCAGCATCGACAGGTCGTAACCGCGCCGTGCGGCATGATCGATGGACCGATAATCCGGCGGATTGCCGACATGCCAATCGCCGGTGCCGGCGGATTCAATCGTGAGCACGTTGCCCAATCCCGCGCGCCGCGCGGCCGCGCGAAACACCACCTCCGCGGTCGGCGAACGGCAGATGTTGCCGAGGCAGACAAAGAGAATGCGGGTACGGGCGATGGGGGCGACCATGGGGCGACAGTGTAGGCGTCGCGGACCACGACCGCTGCGAGGCACTTAATTGCGCTCGGAGATTCGCGGCCTCCGGTATGCTCGGCCGGCGACGATTGTTCCGGTCCACGCGGCGCTGTAGGCGAGGCTTCAGCCTCGCAGGTCCCGCCGACCGCGTCCGCGCGTGCGCGAGGCCGAAGCCTCGCCTACAGGATTTTTGCCTGCACGAGATGGCCGATACCTCTTCCCCCCAATCCTCCTCCACGCGCCGCTGGTTGGTTCGCCTGGCGTGGATGCTGCTTGCGGCCAGCGTGCTGGTTCCCGCGCCCGCAGGTTCGTTTGTGGGCGATGCATTCGGCATCTCCGCGTTCTACGTGTTCGGCAAGGCCGTGGTGTGGAGCGAGGCGGCGATCGGGGCACCCGGCAGTCTCGGGTTCGGGCCCGCCGCCGTCCTGGCGCTGGCGATGTTCTCGAATGTCGCGTTTATCTTCGCGCCCTACCTGCAGCGTTGCCGCATTGTATCGGCGACATGGAAGGGTTTCCTGCTGGCGGCCCTCGCGCTCGACATCAGCATTGCATTCCTGATTCCGGAATTCGCGCGCCTGCCGGCATACTGGATCTGGCTGGCGGCGATTGCCGCGCTTGCGGTTGCCTTTGTCCTGTTTCCCGGTGAAGGTGCTGTGCCCAGCGCCAAACCGCGCAAGTTGCAGGCGGCAACCGACAATGGCGACGTGCCGTCGTTGTTCTGGATGGCGCTCGGTTTCACGCTGTTCTGGATCGGCGTCAGTGCCGTCAATCACGTGAATCCGCCGCGGGAGAACGCGGATGCCGCCAAGCGCGCGGCCCTCACCAGTTTTCTCACCGATAACGCAAACCTGCTCTCTGCCGATGAAGCCGCACGCCTGGCCGCGGCGCTCGACCAATTCGAGAAGGGGACGTCGAACCAGATTGCCGTTGCCATTTATCCAAGGGCTCCTGGCGGATCGATCGAGGCATTCACGATCGACGTCGCCGATCGCTCACGCCTCGGCCGTAAAGGCATCGACAACGGCGCGATCCTGTTCCTGTTCATGCAGGAGCGCACGGCGCGACTCGAGGTTGGCTATGGACTCGAAGGCACGCTCACCGATGCCGATTCGCGTCGAATTCTCGACACCCATTTGTTACCTGCGTTCGATCAGGGCGCGTACTTCGACGGACTCGACAACACGCTGGGCGCGATCTTCGCGCTGGTGCAGGACGCCTACACGCAAGATCGCATGCCAGGCACGGTGACGGTATGGTGGCGACAGGTGAAGGTGGCATTGCCCAAGGCCGCCGGCAACCTGTGGCCGACGGTGCGCGGGTTGGGGCTGGGCGCGCGCGTGGCCATCACAATCGCGGGTTCATTCATCGTGCTGATCCTGTGGTCGGTGGTCGGACAGTGGGGCCGGCTCTGCCGCGACCTGGCGCGGCTGGTGCGCAATCGCAATGCGGGACGCGCACTCTCCACCGGGATGGAAACCGTCGATATCAGCCAGATCTGGGATTCGTTCAAGCTGCTGGCGTTGGCACTTGCCGTCGTCATTCCCGCCGCGGGCTTTGTCGTCGTGGCGCTGGGCGGTGGGTTTGGTGGCGCGGGGGCGATGATCCTTTGGTGAGGCGTGGACCATTGCCTGTAGGCGAGGCTTCAGCCTCGCATGATTACCGGATACGGTGCGAGGCTAAAGCCTCGCCGACGGGATTTGGGAGCGGGACGTCACACTCTCGCTCAGCGACTCCAGGAATGCGACCAGGTCGTCGGTGTCGTACTTCGACAATCCCAACGGCTTCAGTACGCGCACGCCGTCGGCGTGCAAGCGGTCCTCGTCGATATTGGAGTAATGGCGCACGACCTCGCGCAGCGTCGGGATGCTGCCGTTGTGCATGTAGGGCCCGGTACGGGCGACGTTGCGCAGCGACGGCACCCTGAATTCGCCGAAATTGCGGTGCTCGAGCGCGACGAAGCGCGTGCTGGTGGCCGTGCTGCGCGCGGGATCGTCGCTGAAGGGGCCGAGCAGCGTGTAGCGGCTGGCCTGCAGGCGGCGGATGCCTTCGTGGCGCCCAGCATCCACGCGCCCGGGCGCCACGAAGAACGGGATGCCGACATCGCCGAACTCACCGTTGGTGAAGCGCGGGCCGCTGTGGCACCTCGTGCAGTTGCCTACGCCGATGAAGGTGGCGAGGCCACGCCGCGCCGCGGCTGGGTAGCGCGCCGCGGCGGCTTCGTCACCGCGCGCCAGCGCGTCGCGGAAGTCGTCGAATGGCGTGCGTCCGGTGACCAGTGTCTCCTGATACGCGGCCAGCACCTTGGCGACATCCACCGCCACGGTCTCGTCGGCGGCAGTCGGCGCATGACCAAAGACCTCGATATAGCGCGCGAGCAACGCCGGATCGTTGCGCACAACGCCGGCAAGATGCTGCGCATCGCCGCCCATTTCGCGGGCGTCGAACAGGGGGCGCAGGCTTTGCGCCCAGAGATTGTCGGCGGCACCGTCCCAGCCATACCAGCGCTGGCCGCCGACATTGAACAGCGACGTCGTGTTGCGGTCGACGTCGACAACGCCACGGGCGCGCGGCAGCCCATCGATGAACGCACTATCGGGGTGATGGCATGATGCGCAGGCGAGGGTGCCATCGCGCGACAGTCGCGGGTCTCCGAACAACGCTGCGCCGAAGGCGATGGCGTCCGCGCGGCCGGAAACGCGATTGGACGGATCAGCCTTGCGTACCATCGGCCATGGACCCAGGGCCAGGATTGCGCGCAGTTGCGCGTCGGTGAAGGGCGCGGGTACGGGGGCTTGCGCCGATGGCGCGGCGACGATGACGGCGGTGACGACCAGTGCCGCGAGCTGCGAAGCCGCGTTCACTCGGCGCGCAGCGTGCTCGCCAGTCGCTGCGTGGTGTTGCCGGTGACGATGTCGAACGTCAGGTCCCAGCGGCCGGGCATGTGGAACAACAGGCCCTCGGCGTGATACACGCCCGGACCGACCTTGGTCACCGCCGGCCGGTAGTTCATGCCGTGCCGATGATCCGGCATGTTGGCGTCGACGCGCACTGCGGAAGGCGCGCCCGCCTTGCCGCGCGGACAGACGGCGAAGTCCACGACGAAGTGCGCACCCACCGGCACGACCTGCGGATCGGTTCGATAGGCAATCTGGTAGCGCGCGTTTTCCAGCATTCGCTTGTCGCCGGGCAACATCGAGCCGCACGGTTCGGCCGCCTGCGCGCCGAGGCTCAGCAGCACGCCGCAAAGGATCGTGCAATGGATGACATTCATGGCGCGGCCGGTTTCCACGACGCAAAGAGCGCCTCGCCGTTGCGCCACGCCATGCGCTCGGCCAGTGCCGGCGGCAGGTCGGCCAGCCACGCGCGCGTCCACGACGCGTGCTCGACGATGTAATGCCAGCGCTCGGGCGTGTACGTGTCGGTGCCGATCATGAAACGGTCCGGAAATTCATTGAACGCGGCACGCCATTCCGCCGGCACCTTGCCGCCCGCGCCGTGTTCGCTGCGAAACGCGAGATCGCACCACAGGTTCCTGTACTTGCGCAGCATTGCCTTCACGCGGTCGGGATTCTCGAACCCCGAATGCGCCCACAGGATGCGCGCGTCGGGATCGAGCTTGAAGAGGCGGTCGAGGGCATCGGTGTCGGAATGCGCGTGCAGCACCAGCTTGTATTGCTTCGCCAGCGCCACCATGCGCCTGGGCACCGGCAGGTCGGCATCGGCGCCGTATAAATGGAACTCGCCGATGGCCGCGTAGCGGGCGTTGCGCAGTCGCTCCTCCAGAAATGTGGCGACCGTGTCATCGCGCGCCCATGTGCTGACCTCGCTGCGGTTGCGATAGGGGCGCAGCG
>JANMCS010000348.1:0-1957 GCA_031361405.1 Betaproteobacteria bacterium | reverse complement strand
CGCCGCGGCGCACCGAAACTCCTGATGGCTACGCATGAACCCCTCGCCCCATTCGATCCCGGAACACGCATGAGCAATGCTCCCGCCACGGCGCCGCGCATCTTCGTCGCGCTCGACTTCGCCAACCCGCTGGCCGCCCTCGGGTTGGCCGATCGCCTCGATCCCGCGCAATGCGGCCTCAAGGTGGGCAAGGAACTGTTCGTGATCGGTGGACCCGAGCCGGTGCGCTGGATGGTGGATCGCGGCTTCAGCGTGTTCCTCGATCTCAAGTTCCACGACATTCCCAATACGGTGGCCAGTGCCTGTGCTGCCGGCACCCGCCTCGGTGTATTCATGCTCAACGTTCACGCCAGCGGCGGGCGCGCGATGATGCAGGCCGCGCGAACCGCGGTGGACGAATCGTCTGCCGCCACCGGCCGCGCCGCGCCGCTGCTCCTGGCGGTTACCGTGCTCACCAGCCTCGCCGACGCTGACCTGCGTGAAGTGGGGCACGCCGGCAGTGCGGCGGATGAGGTGCAGAAGCTGGCGCTGCTCACGCGCGACTGCGGTCTCGACGGCGTCGTCTGTTCGGCCCATGAAGCCGCTACGCTGCGGGCCTCGTGTGGGCCGGATTTCAGATTGGTGACACCCGGCATCCGTCTGGCCGATGCTGCCAGGGACGACCAGGCGCGCTTCGTGACGCCGGAAGCGGCCGTGCGCGCCGGTGCCGATTACCTGGTCATCGGCCGGCCGATCACGCAGGCGCGTGATCCGCTGGCCACGCTTCATGCGATCAACGCGTCGCTGGCGCAGGTGGAGGCATCCGCCGCATGAAGATCACGATGATCGGTACCGGCTATGTCGGCCTTGTCACGGGCACCTGTTTTGCCGAGGTAGGCAACGACGTGCTGTGTCTGGACGTGGACGCGCGCAAGATCGACATCCTCAATGGTGGCGGCGTGCCCATCCACGAGCCCGGGCTCGAAGCGATGGTTCGGCGCAATGTGGCCGCGGGACGCCTGCGCTTCACCACGGACATCGACGCGTCGGTCGAGCACGGCACGCTTCAATTCATTGCGGTAGGCACGCCCCCCGATGAAGATGGCAGCGCCGACATGCAGTACGTGATCGCCGCGGCGCGCAACATCGGCGGCCGGATGCGCGGATACAAGATCATCGTCGACAAGTCGACTGTGCCGGTGGGTACTGCCGACCGCGTGCACGCGGCCATTGCAGAGGAGTTGACCGCCCGCGGTGAAGTCCACCCGTTTGCGGTGGCCTCCAATCCTGAATTCCTGAAAGAGGGCGCCGCAGTCGAGGATTTCATGAAACCCGATCGCGTGGTCGTGGGCGCCGGGGACGAGCGCGCCATCGCCGCGCTGCGCGCGGTGTATGCGCCGTTCATGCGCAACCACGAGCGCTTCCTGGTGATGGACGTGCGCTCGGCGGAGCTGACCAAGTATGCGGCCAACGCAATGCTGGCCACGCGCATTTCGTTCATGAACGAAGTGGCCAACCTGGCCGATCGCCTTGGTGCAGACATTGAAATGGTGCGCCAGGGCATCGGCTCCGATCCGCGCATCGGCTATCACTTCCTCTATCCGGGCGCCGGCTACGGCGGCAGCTGCTTTCCCAAGGACGTGAAGGCGCTGCAATACACCGCCACGCGACTGGGCATGCCGCTGCAGCTGATCGCGGCGGTGGAGTCCGTCAACGACGCGCAGAAGCACATCCTGGTCGACAAGATCGTCGCGCGGCTGGGCGGCGATCTTGCCGGGCGCACGTTCGCGCTATGGGGTCTCGCCTTCAAGCCCAACACCGACGACATGCGCGAGGCGCCGTCGCGCGTGATCATCGACAGGCTGATTGCGCGTGGCGCCCGCGTGGTCGCCTACGACCCCGTCGCAATGGACGAGGCGCGCCGGGTCTTCGGCGCGATACCGCAATTGAGTTATGCGGTCTCGCCACTCGATGCCTG